>NZ_JBIUWQ010000011.1:87519-95210 GCF_044743525.1 Pseudomonas sp. NPDC087598
GTTGTCGAACTCGGCGGCCACCTCGCGGATGATGTGGATGCTTTCCGCCTCCAGCTGTTTCAGATGCGTCAGTTTGTCGACCATGGCTACTCACGAAAGCTTTCTTATGAACGGCCAGCGGGCCGTGTTCGAGCGGGGAATCCTAGCACAGCGGCCTGCTTCTAATCAGGACGCCAACTAGATCGAAAGGGTATATGAATATGCCTGCCAGTTCGGCCCATCAGATCCCTTGTGGGAGCGAGCCTGCTCGCGAAAGCGGTGTGCCGGACACCTTTGTATTGAAGGTCTGACGCCTTCGCGAGCAGGCTCGCTCCCACAGAGATTTGTAGTGGATTCAGATCGGATTCGGGATGTCGATGAAGATGTGTTCGAGGGCGAAGCGTTTTGCCAGGTAATCGCCCAGCGCCTGCACCCCATAACGCTCGGTGGCGTGGTGGCCGGCGGCGATGAAGCTGATGTCGTTTTCCCGGGCGCTGTGGAAGGTTTGCTCGGAGGCTTCGCCGCTGATGAACAGATCAACGCCGGCAGCGATGGCGTTATCGATGTAGCCCTGACCACCACCGGTGCACCAGCCGACCCGTCGAATCATGCCGCTGCCTTCGATCAGCAGCGGTTCGCGCCCCATGCGCTCTTGCACTCGACGGGCAAAATCACGGGCGTTCACCGGCTCGTCCAGCGACCCCACCAGGCCGACGATTTTCAGATTTTCCGGGTCCAGCGGCCCTTCGACGGTGATGTCCAGCTGACGCGCCAGTTGCACGTTGTTGCCGACATCCGGGTGCAGATCCAGCGGCAGGTGATAGGCGAGCAGACTGATGTCGTGCTTGAGCAGGGTCTTCAGACGACGCTGCTTCATGCCGGTGATGCACGGGTTTTCGCCTTTCCAGAAATAACCGTGGTGCACCAGCACCAGATCAGCCCCGGCTTCGACGGCAGCATCCAGCAACGCCTGACTGGCAGTGACGCCGCTGACGATGCGCATCACCTGCGGCCGGCCTTCGACCTGCAGGCCATTGGGGCAATAATCGGCAATTTTTGCAGCGCCAAGGTAACGGTCGGCTTCTTCGACGAGGGTGCTGAGGGCAACGGCCATGAAAGACTCCTAAATATCCCGTTCAGAGGCACGCGCGGCCTCGTATAATGCGCGACATTATGGGCGGTCTGACCCCGCCTGCAACTTTTCCAGGACGTGCTTAATGTTCAAGGCGCTGCGTTTTATGGGCTGGCCGCTATTGGCCGGCGTGCTTATCGCTCTGTTGATTATTCAGCGTTACCCGCAGTGGGTCGGGCTGCCGAGCCTCGACGTCAACCTGCAACAGGCTCCGCAAACCACCAGCGTGCAGCAGGGGCCGGTGTCCTATGCGGACGCAGTGACCATCGCCGCGCCTTCGGTGGTCAACCTCTACACCACCAAAGTCATCAACAAACCGGCGCATCCCTTGTTTGAGGATCCGCAGTTCCGGCGCTTCTTCGGTGACAACTCGCCGAAGCAGAAGCGCATGGAATCGAGCCTCGGTTCCGGCGTGATCATGAGCCCGGAAGGCTACATCCTGACCAACAACCACGTGACCAGCGGTGCCGACCAAATCGTCGTGGCGCTGAAGGACGGTCGTGAAACCCTGGCCCGGGTGATCGGCAGTGATCCGGAAACCGACCTCGCCGTCCTGAAAATCGACTTGAAAACCCTGCCGGCGATCACCGTCGGCCGTTCCGACAACATTCGTATCGGCGACGTTGCATTAGCCATCGGCAACCCGTTCGGCGTCGGCCAGACCGTGACCATGGGCATCATCAGTGCCACCGGGCGTAACCAGTTGGGCCTGAACAACTACGAGGACTTCATCCAGACCGACGCGGCGATCAACCCGGGCAACTCCGGCGGCGCGCTGGTGGATGCCAACGGCAACCTCACCGGTATCAACACGGCGATCTTCTCCAAGTCCGGCGGTTCGCAGGGCATCGGCTTCGCCATCCCGGTGAAACTGGCGATGGAAGTGATGAAGTCGATCATTGAGCACGGCCAGGTGATTCGTGGCTGGCTGGGCATCGAAGTGCAGCCGCTGACCCAGGAACTGGCCGAGTCGTTTGGCTTGTCCGGACGTCCGGGGATTGTCGTCGCCGGGATCTTCCGCGACGGCCCGGCGCAGAAGGCCGGCCTGCAATTGGGCGATGTGATTCTGAGCATTGATGGCGAACCGGCCGGTGATGGTCGCCGTTCGATGAACCAGGTCGCGCGGATCAAACCGACTGACAAAGTGACGATTCAGGTGATGCGTAACGGCAAGGAACTGAAGCTCACCGCCGAGATCGGCTTGCGTCCACCGCCGGCGCCCGTGCAGGAAAAAGAAGAGTAAAACTTTTTTCGCGCCATCGGCGCGAATAAAAGACATTCTCAACGGACATGTTATATTGTTTCAATTATGACAATTGGAACAACATAACATGTCGTCTCGAACAAAGGCCTCCCTGCTGGGCCTGAGCCTCGGTTTGCTGGTCGATCCAGTTTTCGCCGAAGAACCCAGACCCCTTGAGCTCGACGCCATCAGCGTCGTCTCCGACTACGAATCCCCTACCGGACCGGTCAAAGGCTACCGCGCCACCCGCTCATCCAGCGCGACCAAAACCGACACCGCGATTCGCGATATCCCACAAGCGATCAGCGTGGTGCCCGCCAGCGTCCTCAAGGATCTGGGCAGCACCAGCGTCGAGCGCGCCCTGGATTTTGCCGGTGGTGTGTCGAAGCAAAATAACTTCGGCGGCCTGACGCTTTACGAATACAGCGTGCGCGGCTTCACCACCTCGGAGTTCTACAAGGACGGTTTCAGCGCCAATCGTGGTTATCCGAGCACGCCTGACGCAGCCAACATCGAACGCATCGAAGTGCTCAAAGGCCCGGCAGCCAGCCTGCATGGTCGAGGCGATCCGGGCGGTACGGTGAACATCGTCACCAAGAAACCACAGCCCGAAGCCTTCACCACCCTGCAAACCAGCGCCGGCAGTTGGGACCGCTACCGCACCGCCCTGGACGTCAACACGCCGCTGGATGATCAGGGCAATGTGCTCTCGCGGATCAACCTCGCGGTCGAGGACAACCACAGCTTCCGTGATCACGTCGACAGCCAGCGGGTGTTCGTCGCGCCCTCGATCAGTTGGCAATTGAACCCGGACACGTCGCTGTTGGTGGAAAGCGAAATCGTCCGTCACAATTCCACTTTCGACCGCGGCATCGTCGCGCCGAACAACAAGTGGAGCGGCGTTTCACGCTCGACTTTCCTCGGTGAGCCCAACGACGGCAACATCGACAACCACAACAACCTGTTGCAGGCGACCCTCGAACATCACCTCAATGACAGCTGGAAACTGCGTCTGGCCAGCCATTACAAGGAAGGCAAACTCTGGGGTGATGCTTCCGAAAACCGCCCGCTGAACGCCGATGGCCACACCATCAACCGCCGCTATCGAGAACGCGATACCAACTGGCACGACAGCATCACGCAACTGGAACTGCGCGGCCTGTTCGACCTTGGCCCGTGGCAACACGAACTGCTGATCGGCACCGAGTACGAAAACTTCCGCAAGAACGAACGCGTCACCACCATTGCCGGTGGCCCTTACGCCATCGACATCTACAAACCGATCTACGGCCAGCCGAAACCCAACGGCGCTCGCTCGGGCACGGACTTCTTCGAACACGTCGAAAGCCACGCCTTGAACCTGCAGGATCAAATCGTTTTCAGCGACAAATTACGCGGGATGATCGGTGCACGTTTCGAGCATTTCGATCAGCGCATCGACGACCACAGCCGTAACGCCAAGAGCAGCCAGCGTCACGACGCACTTACCCAACGCGCCGGTCTGCTCTATCAACTGACGCCGCAAACAGGCGTGTTCGTCAACGCCTCGACCTCCTTCAAACCGAACAACGGCCTCGACGCCTCCGGCAAATCCTTCGACCCCGAAGAAGGTGTCGGTTACGAAGTCGGCATCAAGAACGAACTGTTCGACGAACGCCTGAGCAGCACCCTCGCCTTCTTCCACATCGACAAGGAAAACGTCCTCGCCCTCGATCCGGGCACCGACACCAGCCGCGCGATGGGCAAGGCGCGCAGTCGTGGTTTCGATCTGCAAGTGACCGGGCAAGTCACCGATGCGGTACGAGTGATCGGCGCCTTCGCTTACATAGACGCCGAAGTGACCAAGGGCGACGCGACGATCCCTACGGGCAGCCGCATCCTCGGCGTGGCCAAACGCAGTGGCAGCCTGCTCGGTGTTTATGAGTTTCAGGATGGTCATTTGCGCGGCTCGGACGTCGGCGCAGCGTTCACTTATGTCGGCGACCGCTCGGGGGAATCCGGCAGCGATTTCGAATTGCCGGCTTACCAGACCGTCGACCTGCTCGCCCATTACAAGGCCAGCGACAACGTCACCGTCGGGCTGAACCTGAACAACGTCTTCGACGAGAAATATTACGAGCGCTCCTACAGCAACTACTGGGTCAACCCCGGTGAGCCGCGCAATTTCACTGTCAGCCTGACCCTCAACCTGTAAGTAAAAGGAAGCCCCCATGCAATACGGCAAAACCCTCCTGATCGTCGCTGCACTGTTCGCCGGCCAGGTCTCGGCCCATGGCCTGTGGACGGAACAACGACGCGGCAACATCGAAGTGATCTACGGCCACGGCGCTGAAGACAACGCGTTCAAGGCGCAGAAGATCAGTGGTGCCTGGGCTTATGACGCGGGCGGCAAGATGATTCCGGTCAGCGTCGAGCGCCTGGCGGATCACGCACGTTTGAAACCCTTGAAGTCGCCTGCGGTGATGGCCGTGGCATTGAATAACGGCATGTGGTCGCAAACTGCCGACAAGAAGTGGATCAACGAAGGGCGCAGCAAAGTACCGGGCGCTGTCGAGGCAACGGAAACGTTCAAATACAGCCTGGCGATTTATCAGCCGGGGGCGAAGTTACCGAAACTGGATCAGATCAAATTGCTGATTCTGCCGGAGGTTGATCCGCTGACCGTTGGGCCGGGAAATTCATTGCCGGTGCGGGTGTTGCTCGATGGCAAACCGGCGGCGGGGGTGAAGTTGATTGGCGATTATCGCAGTGCGCCGAATACCTTGAGCACCGAGACCGACAAGGATGGGCGTGCGCAGGTGCTGGTGCGTAATGAAGGGCTGAATGTGATTGCGGCGCAGGTTGAGGTGCCGGTGAAGGGCAGTGCTGACGTGGACAGTCGTGGGTTGTTTAGCTCACTGACATTCCTCGGTGAGCCGCATCACGAATAACCACCACAAATCCCTGTAGGAGTGAGCCTGCTCGCGATGGCGCCGGGTCAGTCAGCATAAATGTTGAATGTCCATCCGCTATCGCGAGCAGGCTCACTCCTACAAAGGAAAGCGAGGCTTCAGAGGTCGCCGAGGCCGTCGATCAGCGCCTGATTCTGCTCCGGCGTACCAATCGAGATCCGCAGGAACTGTGCAATCCGCTCCTGCTTGAAGTGGCGCACGATCACGCCCTGCTCACGCAGCTTGGCCGCCAGACCCGCCGCATCATGCTGCGGATGGCGGGCAAAGATGAAGTTCGCCGCCGAAGGCAGCACTTCAAAACCTTTGGCCTGCAACTGCGCAATTACCCACTCGCGACTCTCGATGACCAGACGGCAAGTCTTGTCGAAATACTCGCGATCTTCGAATGCCGCCGCAGCGCCGACATTCGCCAGACGATCCAGCGGATAGGAGTTGAAGCTGTTCTTGATCCGCTCCAGCGCCTCGATCAGATCCGGATGGCCCACCGCCAGACCGACGCGCAGACCGGCCAGCGAACGCGACTTGGACAGGGTCTGCGTCACCAACAGGTTCGGATAACGATCCACCAGACTGATTGCGGTTTCGCCGCCGAAGTCAATGTAAGCCTCGTCCACGACCACCACCGAATCCGGGCTGGCCTTGAGGATTTGCTCGACCGCGTCCAGCGCCAGCAGGCAACCGGTCGGGGCGTTCGGGTTGGGGAAAATGATCCCGCCGTTCGGCTTGGCGTAGTCCGCCGGGTTGATCCGGAATTGCGCATCCAGCGGCACTGCGTCGAACTGGATTCCGTACAAACCGCAGTAGACCGGGTAGAAGCTGTAACTGATATCGGGGAACAGAATCGGCTGCTCGTGTTGCAACAGACCGTGAAAAATGTGCGCCAGTACCTCATCCGAACCGTTGCCGAGGAACACCTGGTTGCTCTGCACGCCGTAATATTTGGCAACGGCGTTTTTCAGCAGATCGCTGTTCGGATCCGGGTACAGGCGCAGGTTGTCGTTGAGTTCGGTCTGCATCGCCGCGAGCGCTTTCGGCGACGGGCCGTACGGGTTCTCGTTGGTGTTGAGCTTGACCAATTTGGTCAGCTTCGGCTGTTCGCCCGGCACGTATGGCACCAGATCCTTGACGAACGGGCTCCAGAATTTACTCATCTCTCAGTTCCCCTTCGATTCGTCTTTGATGCGGTATTCGGCGCTGCGTGCGTGCGCGCTCAGCGATTCGCCACGGGCCAGTACCGATGCCGTTTTACCCAGCTCGGAAGCACCGGCTTCGGAGCAGAAGATGATCGACGAACGTTTCTGGAAGTCGTACACGCCCAGCGGCGAGGAGAATCGCGCAGTGCCGGAAGTTGGCAATACGTGGTTCGGGCCTGCGCAGTAATCGCCCAGCGCTTCCGAGGTGTGACGGCCCATGAAGATCGCGCCGGCGTGGCGGATCTGTGGCAGCCAGGCTTGTGGGTCAGCGACCGACAACTCCAGGTGTTCCGGAGCGATGCGGTTGGCGACTTCGATGGCTTGCGCCATGTCTTTCACGTGAATCAGTGCACCTCGGCCGTTGATCGAAGTTTCGATGATGGTCGCGCGGTCCATGGTCGGCAGCAGTTTGTCGATGCTGGCGGCGACCTTGTCGAGGAACCCGGCATCGGGGCTGACCAGAATCGCCTGCGCGTCTTCGTCGTGCTCAGCCTGGGAAAACAGGTCCATGGCGATCCAGTCCGGGTCGGTCTGGCCGTCGCACACCACGAGGATTTCCGAAGGGCCGGCGATCATGTCGATACCGACCTGACCAAACACGTGACGTTTGGCAGTGGCGACATAGATGTTGCCCGGGCCAACAACCTTGTCCACTTTCGGCACACTTTCAGTGCCATAAGCCAGAGCAGCGACGGCTTGCGCGCCACCGATGGTGAACACCCGGTCGACGCCGGCAATGCACGCCGACGCCAGCACCAGTTCGTTGATTTCACCGCGCGGGGTCGGCACGACCATAACCACTTCGGTCACGCCGGCAACCTTGGCCGGAATCGCGTTCATCAGCACCGACGACGGGTACGACGCCTTGCCGCCCGGCACGTACAGACCGGCGCGATCCAGTGGCGTGACCTTCTGGCCGAGCACGGTGCCGTCGGCTTCGGTGTAGCTCCAGGAATCCTGCTTCTGTTTTTCGTGATAGCTGCGCACACGGGACGCGGCTTTTTCCAGCGCTTCGCGCTGCGCCACGGTAATGCGAGTCAGGGCCAGCTCCAGGCGCTCGCGCGGCAGGATCAGGTCGGCCATCGAGGCGACTTCGAGGCCGTCGAACTTCTGGGTGAACTCGACCAGCGCCGCGTCACCGCGCTCGCGCACAGCCTTGATGATGTCCAGCACGCGCTGAGTGACCGAGTCGT
>NZ_JBIUWQ010000011.1:95220-125597 GCF_044743525.1 Pseudomonas sp. NPDC087598
GTCGTCAGACACACTTTCCCAGCTCAGCAGATGATCCAGATGATGCGCGAAATCCGGGTCAGCAGCGTTGAGTCGGCGAATTGCAGTCGGTGCGGTCATAGCGAGAGCCTCATAGGAATGGCAAAAACTCAGGCGCCCTAACTTAGCAGTCGTTTCCGCTTGGGCACCTGAGATTCTGGCTATGAGGCGGATAGACGGGCGCGACTCAAGGTCGCGCAGGTAGATCAGCCGCGGTGTCGCGATTCCACTGCGTTGCGCAGTGTATCGATCAACGCCTGGATTCGGGCGTGTTGCATTTTCATCGAAGCCTTGTTGACCACCAGGCGCGAGCTGATCGTGGCGATCAATTCCTGAGGTTCCAGGCCGTTGGCGCGCAGGGTGTTGCCGGTGTCGACCACGTCGATGATCTTGTCAGCGAGACCGATCAGCGGCGCCAGTTCCATCGAGCCGTACAGCTTGATGATGTCGACCTGACGGCCCTGCTCGGCGTAGTAACGCTTGGCAACGTTAACGAACTTGGTCGCCACGCGCAGACGGCCCTTGGGCTCGGCTGCACCGATCTTGCCGGCGGTCATCAGTTTGCACTGGGCGATTTGCAGATCCAGTGGCTCGTACAGGCCCTGGCCGCTGTATTCCATCAGCACGTCTTTACCGGCGACGCCGAGGTCAGCCGCGCCATGCTCGACATAGGTCGGCACGTCGGTGGCGCGAACGATCAGCAGGCGTACGTCGTCCTGCGTCGTGGGGATGATCAGCTTGCGGCTCTTGTCCGGATTCTCGGTCGGCACAATACCGGCTTCAGCGAGAAGCGGCAGGGTGTCGTCAAGGATGCGGCCCTTGGACAGTGCGATGGTCAACATGGGAAACGTCAGTCCTTATCAAGGTACTCATGTCCGGTCGCAATCGGCGCCGGACACACATCGAGCCGGAAACCGGCTCGACTCAAAACGAATTCAACGGACACGTCCCTGTGTCCCAATGCAGCAATCAGCCCGGAACGCGACGGATCTTGGCGCCCAGCATCTGCAGTTTTTCTTCGATGCACTCGTAACCACGGTCGATGTGGTAGATGCGGTCGATCAGGGTGTCACCTTCGGCAACCAGTGCCGAGATCACCAGGCTAGCCGAAGCCCGCAGGTCGGTGGCCATGACTGGCGCGCCTTTCAGCACTTCAGTACCGGTGACGATGGCGGTGTTGCCTTCGACCTGGATCTTGGCGCCCATGCGGTGCAGTTCATAAACGTGCATGAAGCGGTTTTCAAAGATCGTCTCGATCACTGCACCCGTGCCTTCGGCAATAGCGTTGAGCGAGATGAACTGCGCCTGCATGTCCGTCGGGAACGCCGGGTACGGCGCGGTGCGCACGTTGACCGCTTTCGGGCGCTTGCCGTGCATGTTCAGCTCAATCCAGTCTTCACCGCTGGTGATTTCTGCGCCGGCTTCACGAAGTTTTTCCAGTACGGCTTCAAGGATGGTTGGATCGGTATCCTTGACCTTGACGCGGCCACCGGTGACCGCGGCGGCCACCAGGTAGGTGCCGGTTTCGATACGGTCAGGCATGACTTTGTAGAAACACGAACCCAAACGCTCGACGCCATCGATGGTGATGGTGTCGGTGCCAGCACCGGAAACCTTGGCGCCCATGGCGTTGAGGAAGTTTGCCAGGTCAACCACTTCAGGCTCGCGGGCGGCGTTCTGCAGCACGCTGCGGCCCTTGGCCAGAGCAGCAGCCATCATGATGTTTTCGGTACCGGTTACGCTGACGGTATCGAAGAAGAAGCTCGCACCACGCAGGCCACCTTCAGGCGCCTTGGCCTTGATGTAGCCGCCTTCGACGTCAATGATCGCGCCCATGGCTTCGAGACCGCGAATGTGCAGGTCGACCGGACGCGAACCGATGGCGCAACCGCCAGGCAGCGCAACTTCGGCTTCACCGAAACGAGCGACCATGGGGCCCAGTACCAGGATCGATGCACGCATGGTTTTCACCAGTTCGTACGGCGCGATCAGGGTCTTGATGGTGCGCGGGTCGATTTCGACGCTGAGCTTCTCGTCGATCACCGGCTCGATGCCCATGCGCCCGAACAGCTCGATCATGGTGGTGATGTCGTGCAGGTGCGGCAGGTTGCCGACCGTCACCGGGCCATCGCACAGCAGGGTCGCAGCCAGGATCGGCAGGGCAGAGTTCTTTGCCCCGGAAATGCGGATCTCGCCATCAAGACGAGCGCCACCAGTAATAATCAATTTATCCATAAGAATCTCGACGCCCTTAGGCTCAGGTGCGCTCGGCCCAGGCCGCGCTGCTGAAAAATTTCATAGTGACCGCATGGATGCTGCCATCGGTGATCCATGGGTTCAAATGGGCATAGATCTGCTGCTGACGCTTCACCGGGCTCAACGCCGCCAGTTCATCGCTAATCACGTTCAGCTGGAAATTGCAGCCTTCGCCCTCAACTTCTACCAACGTTCCGGGCAGCTTTCCTTCAAGGAAGCTCTTCACTTCTACGGCCTGCATGCTCAACCTCAATCGGCGCCCTGTGCGCACGGGTCGGACATCATACAAAAAAGCCCCGCGCCTGCGAACCCCGCATGGCAGGACTCTGACGGGGGGCTTCTTTATCGATGCGGGTTCAGGGTTGCGCCAACAGCTCGGTCAGTTCGCTGACCTGAGCGATTTCGCGCATGTCTTCGGGCATCGCCCGGATGCTTACCGCCTTGCCGGCGGCTTGCGCATCGCGGATAAAGCACAGCAGCAACGACAAGCCGACGCTGCTGGACTTCTTCACCGCCGAGCAATCGATGACCAGCGAAGCAGCCTTGCTCGACTTGATCAGCGCCTGACCTTCCTTGCGCAAGTCAGGACCGGTGCGGTAATCCAGCACTCCGCTGAGCAATAGCTCGTCGACATCACTCATACGAACTGCCGCCTCAGTCATTGTGCCGACTTCTCTTCGGTGGTGGCTTTGGCCTTGGCAACCTCACCAGCCCAACCGTTGATAGTCTTGTCCAGATCATTGCCGTTACGCTGCATCGCGTCGGCGAACTGATCACGGAACAGCTTGCCGATGTTGATGCCGTTGATGATCACGTTGCGCAGTTTCCACTCGCCGTTGATCTTCTCCAGCGTGTATTGCACAGGATAGATCGCACCGTTGCTGCCCTTGACGGTCATGCCGACACTGGTGCGGTCACCCGACTCATCCTTGGCAGGATCGACGGTGATGCCCTGGTTGTTGTACTCGAGCAAGGCGTTGCCATAGAACTGGAACAGGCCTTTCTTGAAGTTTTCTTCGAAGGTCTGCATTTGCGCCGGCGTAGCCTTGCGCGAATACTTGACCGTCATGATGCTTTTGGAAATACCTTCGGCATCCACCACCGGACCGACGATCGTGTTCAACGCCGTGTAGAAATCCTGCGGATCCTGCTTGTACTTCTCTTTATTGGCCTGCAGATCGGCGAGCATCCGGTTCGTCGTATCCTGAACCAGATCGTGCGCCGACTGTGCCGCCACAGCGGTACCCATCAGTGGCAGTGTCGCGAGCAACACCAACAGGCCACGTCGCAAGGTAGAGATCATTCAAAAGCTCCTCATTTGGCGTCTTTGCTAACGGTATTGAGCAGGAATTTACCGATCAGGTCTTCCAGTACCAGAGACGACTGCGTGTCGTGAATGGTTCCACCATCCTTCAGACGGGTGTCCTCCCCGCCTACGCTGATACCGATGTATTTCTCGCCCAGCAGACCCGCGGTCAGGATAGACGCTGTGGAGTCGGTCGGCAGATTGTCGACCTTTTTATCCACTTGCAGGGTCACCCGACCGGTGAAGCTGTCGCGATCCAGATCGATTGCGGTGACCTTGCCGATGGTGACACCGGCCATGGTCACTTTGGCTCTGACCGTCAAACCGGCGATATTGTCGAAGTAGGCATAAAGTTTATAGGTATCGGTGGTCGAAGTCGGAGACAGGCCACTGACCCGCAAAGCAAGCAGCAACAAAGCCAGGATCCCTGCCAGCAGGAACAGGCCGACACCGATTTCCAGGGTGCGGTTTTGCATCAGAAATCTCCAAACATCAAAGCGGTCAGAATAAAGTCCAGGCCCAGCACTGCCAGCGAGGCAAATACTACGGTCTTGGTGGTGGCCCGACTGATGCCCTCGGAAGTGGGCTCACAGTCATAGCCTTGGAATACGGCGATCCAGGTCACGACGAAGGCAAACACGATACTTTTGATGACGCCATTGAGCACGTCACTGGTGAAGTTCACGCTGTTTTGCATGTTCGCCCAATACGAGCCTTCATACACGCCCAGCCAGTCGACAGCCACCCACGAACCGCCCCAGATACCCACCACGCTGAAAATCATCGCCAGCACCGGCAGGGAAATGAAACCGGCCCACAGACGCGGGGCAATAATGTATTTGAGCGGATCGACACCGATCATTTCCAGGCTGGAAAGCTGCTCGGTGGACTTCATGTTGCCGATTTCTGCGGTCAGTGCCGAACCGGCGCGCCCGGCGAACAGCAGCGCAGTCACCACCGGGCCGAGCTCACGCAGCAGCGTCAGTGCAACCATCTGCCCCACCGCCTGCTCCGAACCGTAGCTCGACAAAATGCTGAAACCCTGCAGCGCCAGCACCATGCCGATGAAAATGCCGGAGACCACGATGATCACCAGCGACATCACGCCGACCGAATGCAGCTGCTTGATCAGCAAGCCGAAACCGCCGCTGATCCCGCCACGCCCCAGCAAGGCGTGGAACAGGAACAGCGTTGCACGACCGAACACCGCAATGGCGTCGATTGCCGCTTCGCCGAAACGGCGCACGCGTTCTATTAATGAAATTCTGCGCATCAGCGCTTCCCCAGAAGATCTGCGCGGTAATCCGTCGCTGGAAAATGGTACGGCACCGGGCCATCGGGATTGCCGGTCATGAACTGGCGAATCCGTGGTTCATCTGAATTCATCAGTTCGTCCGGCGTGCCCTGACCCAGCACCTGACCATCACCCACTACATAGATGTAGTCGGCGATGCTCGCGGTTTCGGCCAGATCGTGGGACACCACGATACTGGTGATCCCCAGCGCATCGTTGAGCAGACGAATCAGCCGCACCAGCACGCCCATGGCAATCGGATCCTGACCGACGAACGGTTCGTCGTACATAAGGATCTGCGGATCGAGCGCAATCGCCCGGGCCAGCGCCACGCGGCGCTTCATGCCGCCGGACAACTCGTCGGGCATCAGCTCGATGGCGCCGCGAAGACCGACCGCCTGCAATTTCAGCAGGACGATGTCGCGGATCATTTCTTCGGGCAATTGGGTATGAACGCGCAGGGGAAAAGCGACGTTCTCGAACACATCGAGATCGGTGAACAGCGCGCCGCTCTGGAACAGCACACCCATGTGCTTGCGCGCATCGAACAGATCGCTGCGCGACAGCGCAGGCAGGTTCTGACCGTTGACCCAGACTTCGCCGCTGGCAGGACGCAACTGTGCGCCCATCAACCGCAACAGCGTGGTCTTGCCACACCCGGAAGGTCCCATGATGCCGGTGACCTTGCCGCGCGGGATGCGAATATCGACGTTATTGAAAATGCTGCGCGCACCGCGCTTGAAGGAGACTCCCTTCAGCTCGACCGCGTAGGCGTTATCGGCACTCATCTAAACTCCTTGCGATGCAGCCTCTCACTCGGACGCCTGGCTTTAGTTAAAAAGCACGTACATCCCGGGCAGGCCGAACTGGCGGCGAACTATATCACTGCAAAGGCCATGCGCCCAAGGCTTGTACCGGCCCCTGTTCGGCTAAATGACAGGTCTGGAGACTGTTTTCCCGGGTTTTGGTAACGAGGAATGACAAAGCACGACGAACTTGCGTGAGGCTTTCCAACATAACCGCTATAATCGCCGCCTTTTCATCGGGCTATACGATTTCTGACATGAGCCAATCCAGCGACCTGATCCAATCGGCACAACGCACCATACGCCTCGAAGTGGAAGCCGTACAAGGCTTGTTGCCCCATATCGACGCCGATTTCGTACGCGCTTGCGAGATGATTCTGGCCAGCAAGGGCCGTGTTGTGGTGGTCGGCATGGGCAAATCCGGGCACGTCGGCAACAAGATTGCGGCGACACTGGCCAGCACCGGCACCCCGGCATTTTTCGTACACCCGGCCGAAGCCAGTCATGGCGACATGGGCATGATCACTCGCGATGACGTGATCCTCGCGCTGTCGAACTCCGGCTCGACCAACGAAATCGTCACCCTGCTGCCGCTGATCAAGCGTCTGGGCATCCAGTTGATCAGCGTGACCGGCAATCCGGCCTCGCCATTGGCCAAGGCCGCTGAAGTCAATCTCAACGTACACGTCGAACATGAAGCTTGCCCGCTGAACCTGGCCCCGACCTCCTCCACCACTGCCGCACTGGTCATGGGCGACGCCCTGGCGGTGGCATTGCTGGAAGCCCGCGGCTTCACCGCTGAAGACTTCGCCTTCTCCCACCCGGGTGGCGCCCTCGGCCGTCGCCTGTTGCTGAAAGTGGAAAACGTCATGCACGCCGGGCAGGAACTGCCGCAGGTGCAGCGCGGCACGCTGCTCAAGGACGCGCTGATGGAAATGACCCGCAAGGGTCTGGGCATGACTGTGATCCTTGAAGCCGACGGCAAACTGGCGGGAATCTTCACCGACGGCGATTTGCGCCGCACCCTGGATCGCAGCATCGATATTCGCAGTGCCACGATTGACCAGGTCATGACCGCTCACGGCAAAACCGCCCGGCCGGAGATGCTCGCCGCCGAAGCCCTGAAAATCATGGAAGACCATCGAATCAACGCACTGGTCGTTGTCGATGAGGAAGATCGCCCGGTCGGCGCCTTCAACCTCTCCGATCTGCTGCGCGCAGGAGTGATGTAAATGAGCACCGATCTGCTGCAACGCGGTAAAGCAATCAAGCTGGCGGTTTTCGACGTCGACGGCGTCCTCACTGACGGACGTCTGTATTTCCTTGAAGACGGCAGTGAATTCAAGACATTCAATACGCTCGACGGTCAGGGCATCAAAATGCTGATGAACGCTGGCGTACAAACCGCCATCATCAGCGGTCGCAAAACCCCCGTGGTCGAGCGCCGGGCGAAAAACCTCGGCATCCCGCACCTGTTTCAAGGGCGCGAAGACAAATTGGTGGTTCTGGACGGTCTACTTGAACAACTGGGCCTAAGCTATGAACAGGTCGCCTACCTCGGTGACGACCTGCCCGACCTCCCGGTGATTCGCCGTGTGGGACTGGGCATGGCTGTCGCCAACGCTGCCGACTTCGTCCGCGAACACGCTCACGGCGTGACCCGGGCCCGTGGTGGCGAAGGTGCCGCCCGCGAATTCTGCGAATTGATCCTGCGCGCCCAGGACCGTCTCGATGCGGCCAACGCCGCGTACCTGTGAGCCAAACCATGTTTAGCAAAAAATTTCGCAACTTCCTGCTGTTTGGCTGCATCGCCGCGATATTCGCAGCGGTAGGCTACTGGAACATCAGCCCGGAACGCTTCCTCGACAAGCCTCCGGTCACGTCCGTCGAAACCCCTATCGACTGGTATGCAACCAATACGCATACCCTGCAATACCTGCCGGACGGCAAAGTGCAATATGAAATGACCTCCGAAAAGGCCGAACACGTCAAGGCGACCGACATTACGCTGGTCACCAAGCCCGATCTGAACATGTACCGTGGAACGGAGTTTCCGTGGCACGTGACCAGTGAACGCGGCGAAGTGAATTCGGGCGGCACCCAGGTCGAATTGATCGATTCGGTACGCATCAAGCGCACCGATGAGCAAAACCGCGATCTACTGGTCACCTCCACGCGCATGACAGTGTTCCCGCAGGAACAATATGCGCAGACCGAGCAACCCGTTAGAATCGACGGCGCTGGCGGTGTATCGACTGGCGTGGGAATGAAAGCGTATCTGAAGGAAAGCAGGATACACCTGCTATCGAACGTAAGAGGACAGTATGAGGCTCGTTAAAACCCTCCCTATTTTGCTCAGTCTGGGCGCAGCACTGGGAAGCGTGAGCGCCTGGGCTCTGCCGAACGATCAGCAACAGCCTATCCGCATCCAGGCCGACGACGCCCAACTGGACGACAAGAATGGCATTGCCACTTATAAAGGCGACGTCATCATCACTCAGGGCTCAATGAAGGTTACCGGCAACACTGTGACCATTACTCGCACGCCGGCCGGTGACATCGACGTGGTGACCTCGGTGGGCAACCTCGCCTACTTCGAGCAGTTGCAAACTGCTGGCGATACCAAACCCGTTCAAGGCTGGGGCGTGACGATCCAGTACCACGCCGCGCAAAATCGCGTCGTGCTGATCGACAAGGCCAAGGTTGTCGACAAGGACAACAACACGACCCAGGGCGAGAAAATCGTCTACGACACCGTGAAGAAACTGGCCAGCGCCGGTCGCGCTACCGGCAGCAAAGTCACCGAGTCGCGCCCGCGCATCGACATGGTGATCCAGCCGAAGAAGAAAACCGACGAGAAAACCCAGTAATGGCAACTCTGAAAGCTCAGCACCTGGCCAAGGCCTATAAAAGCCGCCAGGTCGTGCGTGACGTCAGCCTGTCGATCGACAGCGGCCAGATCGTCGGCCTGCTCGGCCCGAACGGCGCTGGCAAGACCACCTGCTTCTACATGATTGTCGGCCTGGTTCAGGCCGATCAGGGTCGTGTGCTGATCGACGATCTGGACGTCAGCCACCAGCCAATGCATGGCCGCGCCAAGGCCGGTATCGGCTATCTGCCGCAAGAAGCGTCGATCTTCCGCAAACTGTCGGTGGCCGACAACATCATGGCCATCCTCGAGACCCGTCAGGAGCTCGACAAGGCCGGCCGTCGCAAGGAGCTGGAAAGCCTGCTGCAGGAATTCCACATCAGCCACATCCGCGACAACCTCGGCATGAGCCTGTCGGGTGGTGAACGCCGCCGGGTGGAAATTGCCCGCGCGCTGGCGACCGCACCAAAATTCATCCTGCTCGATGAACCGTTCGCCGGTGTCGACCCGATTTCGGTCGGCGACATCAAGCAGATCATCCACCACCTCAAGGCCAAGGGCATCGGTGTGTTGATCACCGACCACAACGTGCGTGAGACCCTGGATATCTGCGAAACCGCCTACATCGTCAACGACGGTCAACTGATCGCCGAAGGTGACTCCGCGACCATCCTGGCCAACGATCTGGTCAAAGAAGTGTATCTGGGCCACGAATTCCGCCTGTAAGCGCAAAGTGCCCGGTGAGCCGCCCGGGCGCTGTATCGATTCAAGCAGGATTTAATACGCTTTAATTGTTACAGCGCTCTAGGCAAACACTTCAGTTTCAGGCATATAATTTGCTTAAGTTTGGCGCCCCGGCGCCCTGTAGTGGATGGCGCATAGCGCCGGCGAATAAGGTGTTAAGCCCCTGCCATGAAACCATCGCTAGTCTTGAGAATGGGCCAGCAGCTGACGATGACACCGCAGCTGCAACAGGCCATCCGCCTGCTCCAATTGTCGACCCTGGATCTGCAACAGGAAATCCAGGAGGCCCTGGAATCCAATCCGATGCTCGAACGCCAGGAAGAAGGCGACGACTTCGACAACTCCGATCCCTTGGCCGACAGCGCCGAACAGAAGCCCAACACCGAGATTCAGGAACCCTCCTATCAGGAAACCGCACCGACGGTGGACAACCTCGAGGACGGTGACTGGAGTGAGCGTATCCCCAACGAGCTTCCGGTCGATACGGCCTGGGAAGACGTTTACCAGACCAGTGCCAGCAGCCTGCCCAGCAGCGATGACGACGAGTGGGACTTCACCACACGCACTTCCGCTGGCGAAAGCCTGCAAAGCCACTTGCTGTGGCAATTGAACCTGGCACCGATGTCCGACACCGATCGACTGATCGCCGTCACCCTGATCGATTGCATCAACAATCAGGGTTATCTGGACGAAACACTCGAAGAAATCCTTGAGGCGTTCGATCCGGAGCTGGACATCGAGCTGGACGAGATCGAAGCCGTCCTGCACCGCATCCAGCAATTCGAACCCGCTGGTATTGGCGCCCGCAACCTCGGCGAGTGTCTGCTGCTGCAATTGCGCCAGTTGTCGGCCAAGACCCCTTGGCTGGCCGAAGCGAAGCGTCTGGTCACCGACTACATCGACTTGCTCGGCAGCCGCGATTACAGCCAGTTGATGCGCCGCATGAAACTCAAGGAAGACGAACTGCGTCAGGTCATCGAACTGGTGCAGAGCCTCAACCCGCGTCCGGGCTCGCAGATCGAGTCCACAGAAGCCGAGTACGTCGTACCGGACGTCATCGTGCGCAAGGACAACGAGCGCTGGCTGGTCGAGCTCAATCAGGAGTCCGTGCCACGCCTGCGGGTCAACGCCCAGTACGCCGGTTTCGTGCGTCGCGCCGATACCAGCGCCGACAACACCTTCATGCGCAATCAGTTGCAGGAAGCTCGCTGGTTCATCAAAAGCCTGCAAAGCCGCAACGAAACCCTGATGAAAGTGGCCACGCAGATCGTCGAGCATCAGCGCGGCTTCCTGGAATACGGCGACGAAGCCATGAAGCCGCTGGTCCTGCATGACATCGCCGAAGCGGTCGGCATGCACGAATCGACGATTTCCCGGGTGACCACGCAGAAATTCATGCATACCCCGCGCGGTATTTATGAACTGAAATACTTTTTCTCCAGCCACGTAAGCACCTCCGAAGGCGGCGAATGCTCGTCCACGGCGATCCGCGCGATCATCAAAAAACTGGTTGCCGCGGAAAATCAGAAAAAGCCGTTGAGTGACAGCAATTTCGCTGTTTTACTGGTGCAACAAGGCATTAAGTGGGGACGCCCAACCTTCGCAACGTACCGCGAATCCCTCGGGATCGCGCCTTCGAGCGAACGCAAGCGGTTGATGTAAGCCACGTTACAGCGTTCCAGTGGCAGGCTATCCAGCCTGCCGCTTTATGCACTGGCAACGAAGGAGAAGCTGTATGCAAGTCAACATCAGTGGACACCAACTGGAAGTGACCGAACCGCTGCGCATCTACATCAACGAGAAACTCGAACGATTGGAGCGCCATTTCGACAAGATCACCAACGTGCAAGTCACGATGTGCGTCGAAAAGCTGAAGCAGAAAATCGAAGCCACCTTGCATATACCCGGCGGAGAAGTGGTCGCCAATGCCGAGCATGACGACATGTATGCCGCGATCGACTCACTGACCGACAAGCTGGATCGCCAACTCAAAAAGCATAAGGAAAAGACCCAGAGCCTCCTCCAGGGCGCTACCGGTCGATAACCCCCTACTCCATGATCCGACTTGAAAGTATCCTGACCCCCGGCCGTTCCCTGGTGAACGTGCCGGGCGGCAGTAAAAAGAAAGCCCTCGAACAAATTGCCAACCTGATCGCCCGCGAAGTGCCGGATCTGGAGATGCAAGATGTCTTCGAGGCCCTGATCGCCCGTGAAAAACTCGGCTCTACCGGTTTTGGTAACGGCATCGCCATTCCCCACTGCCGCCTCAAGGGTTGCCAGTCGCCAATCAGCGCCTTGATGCACCTTGAAGCCCCTATCGATTTCGACGCCATCGATGGCGCCCCGGTTGACCTGCTGTTCGTTTTGCTGGTCCCGGAAGCGGCTACCGATGCACATCTGGAGTTACTACGCCAGATCGCCAGCATGCTCGACCGCAAGGACGTGCGCGATAAATTGCGCAGCGCCGCGAGCAACGAAGCCTTGTACCAGGTCGTTCTGGACGAGCAGAACGGGCACTAATCATGCGCTTGATCATTGTCAGCGGCCGTTCCGGCTCGGGTAAAAGCACCGCCCTGGATGTCCTTGAGGACAACGGTTATTACTGCATCGACAATCTGCCGGCCGGCCTGCTGCCGGAACTGGCCGAACGCGCGCTGATTCACACTGAACTGGCGCAACCGCTGGTGGCCGTGTCAATCGATGCGCGTAACCTGCCGAGCCATCTGACGCGTTTCCCGGAACTGCTTGAAGATGTCCGCAGCAAGCACATTCAGTGCGATGTCTTGTATCTGGATGCCGACGAGGAAACCCTGCTCAAGCGTTTTTCCGAAACCCGCCGTCGCCATCCGCTGAGTAACGCCAACCGCTCGCTGGCCGAAGCGATTCAGGATGAAACCGCTCTGCTCGGCCCTATCGCCGACCTCGCCGACCTGAAGATCAACACCACCAATCTGAATCTGTACCAGCTGCGCGACACCATCAAGTTGCGTTTGCTGAATCAGCCGGAGCCGGGCACCGCGTTCCTGGTCGAATCATTCGGCTTCAAGCGCGGCATGCCGGTGGATGCAGATCTGGTGTTCGATGTGCGCTGCCTGCCCAACCCGTACTGGAAACCTGAATTGCGCGCGCAATCGGGTCTCGATGAACCCGTGGCGGAATATCTGGCGGCGCAGCCAGAAGTGGAGGAAATGTTCCAGGACATCTTCACCTACTTGCACAAGTGGCTGCCGCGCTTCGCCGCGAGCAACCGCGCCTATGTCACCATTGCCATTGGCTGTACCGGCGGGCATCACCGCTCCGTCTACCTGACCGAACGCCTGGGTCAGGCCCTGCAGAAAACCCTGAAGAACGTCCAGGTTCGCCACCGCGACCTCACTTAAAGGATTCACACCGCGATGCCTGCTCTGGAAATCGAAATCATCAATAAACTGGGTTTGCATGCCCGAGCTTCCGCGAAGTTCGTTGGCGTCGCCGGTGAGTTCAAAGATTGCAAGATTCGTGTCGGGCGGACTCCAGAGGCCATGGTCGACGGAAAAAGCATCATGGCCATGATGATGCTCGCTGCCGGCAAGGGCACGATCATTCACCTGAGTACCGAAGGTGAGCAGGCTGACGAAGCCTTGCAGGCATTGGTGAATCTGATCAACGACTACTTCGGCGAAGGCGGCTGATCGCCTGTGGCGAGGGAGCTTGCTCCCTCGCCACAATTCAACTCAACCCAACGCTGTATCCATCACCATCATCAAACAAAACCCGATCAACAACCCAAGACTGGCCAGTTTGTCATGACCATTGCGTCGCGACTCGGGGATCACTTCGTGGGTCACCACCAGCAGCATAGCCCCCGCCGCCAGCGCCAAACCTAACGGCAACAACACCTGCGCCAGGCTCACCAGCCACGCACACAACAGGG
The DNA here is from genome assembly GCF_044743525.1 of Pseudomonas sp. NPDC087598. Lineage (NCBI taxonomy): Bacteria > Pseudomonadati > Pseudomonadota > Gammaproteobacteria > Pseudomonadales > Pseudomonadaceae > Pseudomonas > Pseudomonas sp. NPDC087598. Next base: position 108,427 of record NZ_JBIUWQ010000011.1, read on the forward strand.
CAAACACCGGCTCAACCAGACCCGACGCCGCGCCGATCAGGAACGCCTTGACCCGCGACATCCCCGCCCCGGCCAGCACCAGCGCAATCACCAGACCTTCCGGCACATCCTGCAAGGCAATGCCCATGGCCAGACTGTCGGCATCCGGCATGCCACCGCCAGCGGAGACACCAACCGCCATGCCTTCCGGAATGTTATGGGCAACGATGGCGAACACGAACAGCCAGATACGCGGTGGAATCACCGGGCGTTCGAGCGTGCCCACGAGCATCTCCGGCGACGCACCGGACAATTGCCGGTCGACCAGAAACAGCCCGAACGCACCGAGCATGATGCCGAAGCAGATCAAGCCACTGGCGGCCCACGGTGTCAGGCCAAGGCTTTCAGCGGCGGCTATACCCGGTACGATCAGCGAAAACGCCGTCGCTGCCAACATCACGCCCGCGCCAAAACCCAGCAATGTATCGCTGAGCGCCTGAGGCATGCGCCGAATCACCAACACCGGCACCGCCCCGAGCGCCGTGCCGAGCGCGCAGATCGCCCCGCCTTGCAACGCCCGGGAAAGCCTCGGTTCCAGATCCAGCCATTCCAGTCCGTGAGCGACCAGCAAGGTCATGCCCGCCAACAGCAAGAGCGACCCCACCGCGTAACGAAACATACGCCCACTTCCGATCGCCAGTGTTTCAGTGCCCATAGTCAGCCTTGAATTGTTTTTATAGACGACTTAAACCAGTGCGGCTTTGTAGCGCGCAGCCACTTCAGGCCAATTGATCACGTTGTAGAACGCGTTGATGTATTCCGGACGACGGTTCTGGTAACGCAAGTAATAGGCGTGCTCCCAGACGTCGAGACCAAGAATCGGCGTATTGCCATTCATCAGTGGACTGTCCTGATTGCCGCTGCTTTCCACGATCAGCTTTTTCTCAGGGGTCACGCTGAGCCAGGCCCAACCACTGCCGAAACGGGTCAACGCGGCTTTGGTGAACGCCTCTTTGAAACTGTCCAGACCACCCAGTTGTTCATCAATGGCCTTGGCCAGTGCACCATCAGGCTTACCGCCACCGCTTGGCACCATGACTTCCCAGAACAGCGAATGGTTGGCGTGACCGCCGCCCTGATTGATCACTGCTGCACGGAGTTTTTCCGGCAATTGCTGAACGCTGGCGACCAGTTTTTCCACCGGCCACTCGGCATATTCCGTGCCTTCTACTGCGGCGTTGAGGTTGTTGATGTAGGTCTGATGATGCTTGGTGTAGTGGATCTCCATGGTCTGCGCATCGATATGCGGTTCGAGGGCGTCGTAGGCGTAAGGCAAGGCAGGCAGGGTAAAAGCCATTTCAATGGACTCCATGGTGATGTGGGGCAGGCGCGCGACGCGCATTGCCGGTATCCGGGTGCAGCAGGCGCTGAGTGCGTGGGTATTCGCCGTGCTCGCTGATGAAATTCAGCAACTCGACGTAGGTCTTGCTGCTCTGGCGCAGCGCCGCTTCACGCAGGGCCGGGCGCAGGCGCTCGTCCTGCATGGTCTGCAACAGCCGCTGGTGGATCGCGCAGAGATACTCGGCGCTCTCCTCTGGCTGATTCAGGCGCAGGTGCAGATCTGCCAGGTTGTGATGGGAGATGACGCAGGCCGCCACCGCTTCGTCGGCATCTGCCCAGCGTTCGAACAACACTTGCGCCAGGGCCAGGGCTTGCAGGTAAGCCTCACGGGCGTCGATCAATTCGCCCAGCATGAAGCAGCGATTGGCCCGTTCGATCGTGAGTTTCCAGTGCTCCATGGTGAGCCTCCAAAGCGGTTGCGGGGTTTACACGCCGCCAGCTGTGAGCTTCTCGGGATTGAGTAACTCTTCCAGCTGGTTACGCGACAGGTCAGTGTGTTCCAGCGCAACGTCGATCACCGGGCGGCCCTGTTTGTAGGCCTGCTTGGCGATTTCAGCGGCTTTCTGGTAACCGATGATCGGGTTGAGCGCGGTGACCAGAATCGGGTTGCGCGACAGCGCTTCCTTGAGCCGCGACTCATTGACCTTGAATGTGGCGATGGCCTTGTCGCCGAGCAGACGGCTGGAATTGGCCAGCAGTTCGATGCTGCTCAACAGGTTCTGGGCGATGATCGGCAGCATCACGTTCAGTTCGAAATTGCCCGACTGACCGGCAATGGTGATCACCGAATCGTTGCCGATCACTTGCGCAGCAACCATGGCAGTGGCTTCCGGAATCACCGGGTTGACCTTGCCCGGCATGATCGACGAGCCCGGTTGCAAGGCTTCCAGTTCGATTTCGCCGAGGCCGGCGAGCGGGCCGGAGTTCATCCAGCGCAGGTCATTGGCGATTTTCATCAACGAAACGGCGGTGGCCTTGAGCTGGCCGGAAACGGCGACGGCGGTGTCTTGCGAGCCGATCAGGGCGAACAGATCCTTGCCTTGGGTGAATTGCACGTTGGTCAACTGGCTCAGTTGACGACTGAAACGAGCGGCGAATTCAGGATGTGCGTTGATCCCGGTGCCAACCGCCGTGCCGCCCTGCGCCAGGGATTGCAGGCTTGGCAGCAAATCCTGCAGATGACCGATGTTGGCCTTGAGTTGCTGCGCCCAACCATTGAGCACCTGGCTCATGCGCACCGGCATCGCGTCCATCAAGTGAGTGCGCCCGGTTTTGACGTGGTGATGCACCTGCTCGGCTTTGTGCTCGATCACTTGCACCAGATGCAGCAGCGCCGGCAGCAGTTGTTCGTGCAGGGCCAGCGCAGCGCTGACGTGGATCGTGGTCGGGATGATGTCGTTGCTGCTCTGGCCGCAGTTGACGTGATCGTTGGCATTCACTGGCTCGCCGAGCAGGCGACTGGCCAGGGTCGCGATCACTTCGTTGGCGTTCATGTTGGAGCTGGTGCCGGAACCGGTCTGGAAGATATCCACCGGGAAGTGCTGCATGAAGTCGCCTTCGAGCAACCCTTGGGCGGCGTCGCTGATGGCTTTGCCCTGGGCGGCGCTGATCTGGTTGAGTTCGACGTTAGCCCGGGCGGCAGCCGCTTTGGCCAGAATCAGCGCACGAATGAACTGTGTCGGCATCGGCTTGCCGCTGATCGGAAAGTTATCCACTGCGCGCTGGGTCTGCGCGCCGTAGAGAGCGTCCACCGGCACCTGCAGTTCGCCCATGCTGTCGCGCTCAATACGTGTCTTGGTCATCGGTAAATCCTTGGACTAGTTCAATGAGAGGAATCGAGGGAAGCAACTCGCAGGTCGCCAGTTGCCAGGTGTAGCGCTGCCAGCGCTTGAGCCGGCATTTGCACAGCGACAGACGCTCCATTTCACGCAGTGGGCGCCAGGCTTGATCGAGACAGAGACTGCGCCAGTGCCACGGCAAGGCGATGTCGGTGGCCGTGTCGAGCAGCAGACGGAAAGAGGTTTCAGCGATGGTCCACGGGGAAGTTGCCGTACAGCAGGCCAGATACCGCCCTTCGGCGAGGTAATGCTCGATCAGGCGCGGCTCGTCTGGATCCATCGCGCAACGGATCTGGCGACTCATCCAGCGCCAGTTTTCGAGGTACGGCTGCTCGTGCAAGGCAGAACTCATGATCCGGGCTCATTCGATAATGAGATTTATTATTAGATGATAATGAGAACCAAAACAAGAGTTCCGAGCTAAGCAGATTTCATTGTGGGAGCGAGCCTGCTCGCGAAGGCGTCGTGTCAGTCACCATGGAGATTGGCAGTTAAATCGCCTTCGCGAGCAGGCTCGCTCCCACAGGATCTTGTGTGACACCAATGAAAAAGGCGCGCCATCCGATGAGATGGCGCGCCTTTTGGTGTAACGGGGCCGGGTTTAGCTGCCCGCCACCGTCATCCGTTCGATCAACACGGAACCTGTGCGGATATTGCTGCGCAGTTCCAGATCGTTACCCACGGCGACGATCTGCTTGAACATGTCGCGCATGTTGCCGGCGATGGTCACTTCCTGCACCGCGAACTGGATTTCGCCGTTCTCGACCCAGAAACCCGCCGCTCCGCGCGAATAGTCACCAGTGACCATGTTCAAGCCATGGCCCATCAATTCGGTCACCAACAAACCACGGCCCATGCGTCGCAGCAGCGCCGCCTGGTCTTCATCGCCATGGGTGACGAACAAGTTGTGCACGCCGCCGGCGTTGGCGGTGCTCGGCATGCCGAGCTTGCGCCCGGAGTAAGTGCCGAGGATGTATGACACCAACTCGCCTTTTTCGACGAACGGTTTGGCATAAGTTGCCAGGCCATCGCCGTCATACGAAGCACTGCCCATGGCGCGCATCAAGTGCGGGCGCTCGTCGATGGTCAGCCACTCGGGGAACAGCTTCTGCCCCAGCGTACCTTCCAGGAACGATGATTTGCGATACAGGCTGCCTCCGGACACCGCCGAAAGGAAACTGCCGAACAATCCACCTGCCAGCTCAGCAGAAAACAGCACCGGCACTTCACAGGTCGGTACCGGACGCGCGCCCAGGCGGCTTGCTGCTCGTTGTGCGGCCTTCTGACCAATGCTCACCGGATCGGCGAGCAATGTGCCCTGACGACTCACGTCATACCAGTAATCACGCTGCATCTGGCCACCGGCTTCGGCGATCATCACGCAGCTCAGGCTGTGCCGTGTCGACGCATAGCCACCAATGAAACCGTGGCTGTTGCCATACACGCGGCAACCCTGATGGGTGCTGAGCGTGGTGCCATCGGCGTTCTTGATCCGCGCATCGGCGTCGAATGCCGCCGCTTCACAGAGCAACGCTTTCTCGATGGCTTGCTCCGGGGTGATGTCCCATTCGTGAAACAGGTCGAAATCCTGCAGATCCTTGGCCATCAGCGCCGCATCGGCGAGGCCCGAGGCTTCGTCTTCAGAGGTGTGTTTGGCGATGGCCAATGCAGCGGCAACCGTTTCGCGAATCGCATCCGGGCCGGTGGCGGAGGTGCTGGCCGAGCCTTTGCGCTGACCGACATAGAGCGTGATGCCAAAACCCTGATCGCGGTTGAACTCGACTGTTTCGACTTCGCGCTGGCGCACCGAGGTCGACAGCCCCTGCTCCAGCGACACCGCTACTTCACAGGCACTGGCGCCCTGACGCTTGGCTTCGGCGATGATCTGCTCGACCTGTTCTTGCAGTGCCGGCAATGCCTGCGGGCCGACGCTTTCAACTGCACTCATGCTCATCTCCACTCAAATTCTGCTTTCGGCTGGGGTCATCGAGCGACCGGGCCGGACACGCGGCCCCCGACTGGTTATCATGGCGGCGTTTCTTTGCGGACTGCCACCATGGTTGATTCTTACGACGACTCCCTCGATACGGGAGAAAAAAGCAAATCTCAGGTCAAACGCGAGCTGCATGCTCTGGTTGACCTCGGCGAGCGCCTGACAACACTCAAGCCTGACTTGGTCGCTAAACTGCCTTTGACCGACGCCATGCGCCGGGCCTTGGCCGATGCGCCCAAGCACACCGCGAACATCGCGCGTAAACGGCACTTGCAGTTCATCGGCAAACTGATGCGCGATCAGGACACTGACGCGATTCTGACCTTGCTCGATCAACTCGATGCCTCGACTCGTCAGTACAACGAGCGTTTCCACAACCTCGAACGCTGGCGTGATCGCCTGATCGCGGGCGACGATGCCGTGCTGGAGAAGTTCGTCATCGAGTACCCGGACGCCGATCGCCAGCAACTGCGTTCCCTGATCCGTCAGGCTCAGCATGAGGTTGCGCAAAACAAACCTCCTGCTTCCAGCCGCAAGATCTTCAAATACATCCGTGAACTGGACGAGACTCAACGCGGACTGCGTTGATATTCGTCACCGGGTGGTCGCCCTGTGCGCCACCCGCAGTTCCACCTTTCCTTATGCGCCCGTGCCACCCACGGTGATCGCATCGATTTTCAGCGTCGGCTGGCCAACTCCCACCGGTACCGACTGCCCATCCTTGCCACACGTGCCTACGCCGCTGTCCAGCGCCAGATCGTTACCGACCATCGACACCCGGCTCATCGCCTCAGGGCCGTTGCCGATCAACGTCGCACCTTTGACCGGCGCGGTAATCTTGCCGTCTTCGATCAGGTACGCCTCACTGGTGGAGAACACAAACTTGCCGCTGGTGATGTCGACCTGACCGCCACCAAGGTTGGCGCAGTAGATGCCCTTCTTCACCGAAGCGATGATTTCTGCCGGATCGCTTTCGCCGCCGAGCATGTAAGTGTTGGTCATCCGTGGCATCGGCAAGTGCGCATAGGATTCGCGACGGCCGTTGCCGGTGCGTGCGACGCCCATCAGGCGCGCGTTGAGCTTGTCTTGCATGTAGCCCTTGAGCACACCGTTTTCGATCAGCGTGGTGCACTCGGTCGGAGTGCCTTCGTCGTCGACACTCAGCGAACCGCGACGGCCACTCAGGGTGCCGTCATCGACAATGGTGCACAGCTTCGAGGCAACCATTTCGCCCATGCGCCCGCTGTAGGCGGAGCTGCCCTTGCGGTTGAAGTCGCCTTCCAGACCGTGGCCGACCGCTTCGTGCAGCAGTACGCCAGACCAGCCCGACCCCAACACCACCGGCAAGGTCCCGGCCGGTGCCGGAATCGCTTCGAGGTTGACCAGCGCCTGACGCAACGCTTCGCGGGCATAACCCATGGCACGGTCTTCGGCGAGGAAATAACGGTAGTCGGTACGTCCGCCGCCGCCATGGCCGCCGCGCTCGCGACGACCATTCTGCTCAACGATGACGCTGACGTTGAAGCGCACCAGTGGTCGCACATCCGCCGCCAGGCCGCCGTCGGTGGAAGCCACCAGAATTCGCTCCCAGACACCGGCCATGCTCACGCTGACCTGCTGAATGCGCGGGTCAAGCGCACGCGTGGCAACGTCGATGCGCTTGAGCAGTTCAACTTTCTCGGCACGGCTCAACACTTCCAGCGGGTTATCCGGGGCGTACAACTGCGCGACGTCCTGAGTGGTAAACGCCTGCACCGTGCCGTTCTGCCCGGCCCGGGAGATTGAGCGCGCCGCACGCGCCGCAGCGCCCAAGGCTTCGAGGGTGATCGCGTTGCTGTAGGCAAAACCGGTTTTTTCACCGGACTGCGCACGCACACCGACACCCTGATCGAGGTTGAAGCTGCCTTCCTTGACGATGCCGTCTTCCAGCGCCCAGGACTCGGAAATCTGGCCCTGGAAATACAGGTCGGCGGCATCGATGCCCGGGCCCGCCAGATCGCCGAGCACGCCTTGCAGGCTCTCGATCGTTACGCCGCCGGGCGCCAAAAGGTGATCACTGACTGAGGACAACAACTCGCTCATGGTTTAGGCCTTAAATTCATGTTCTGAAGCAGGTCGCTGTGCGCCCTGCGAGAAAAACCGCCGATGATTCGTCACCGGCATCCGCGCCCTGATGGACGCTTGTTCGTCGCTATCGCGTTCGGCCAACAACACCGCTTCGCCTTGATCCTGATGCGCCAGCACGCGACCCCACGGGTCGACGATCGCCGCATGCCCGAAGGTTTCTCGCGGCCCCGGATGGGTCCCGCCCTGCGCTGCCGCCAACACATAACACTGAGTCTCGATGGCCCGCGCACGGATCAGCACCTCCCAGTGCGCCGCGCCTGTCACGGCGGTAAAGGCCGACGGAGCGGTAATCAACTCGGCACCGGCGGCACGCAATTCGCTGTACAGCTCCGGAAAGCGCAGGTCATAACACACGGTCAGACCGACTTTGCCCACCGGGGTGTCCGCCACCACCACGCCACTGCCATAAGCATAGTCATCGGATTCGCGGTAACGGCCGCGATTGTCCGCTACATCGACATCGAACAAGTGCAACTTGTCATAGCGTGCAACGATTTCGCCGTGATCGTTGACCAGCAGTGAACAGGCGTGCGACTTGGCGTCGGGTTGATCGACCGGCGGCAACGGCAATGTGCCGCCGACTATCCATAACCTGAGGTCGCGGGCGGTCTGTTTCAACCATGGCAGGATCGGACCTTCGCCAAGCGCCTCGGCGCGGCCGATGTCGGCAATGTCGCGACGGCCCATGGCGGCGAAGTTCTCCGGCAACACGGCCAGCTTCGCGCCCCCCGCTGCCGCTTGTTCAAGCAGGCGCCGGGCCTGAGCCAGATTGGCCAGCACGTCACTCTGGCTGACCATTTGAATCACCGCCAAAGACATGGCCGCTCCTCGGAATCTGCAGATAACGGTGTAGGAGCTGCCGCAGGCTGCGATCTTTTGATGTTGCTTTTAAACCAGATCAAAAGATCGCAGCCTGCGGCAGCTCCTACATAGGGATTAGCGCCATGCTACTCAAAAAGGCTTGTCGAAGGTGATTTTCGGCTCTTTCCACGGGCCTTTGACGGTGTATTTCACACTGGCAAAGCGCGCCACACGGTCGCCGATGAGTTTGTCGATCAGGAACAGTGCGCCGCCGACCGCCGGAGCGCCAACGATCAGCGCGGCAATCGGCAGGTTGTTGGTCACCGGCAACGTCACCAGCAATTTGGCGTCGACCTGATCGCCGACCAGGTCGAGTGTGCCGTCCAGTTCGATGTTGCTTGATGGCCCGGTCAGGCGGATCGGTTCGCGGGTCACGTAGACCCCGTTGTTCGCCACCAGCAGACCTTTGACCCGGTCGTAGCTCAAGCCTTTGCCGAACAGGTCGGAGAAGTCGAGGCGCAAGCGGCGGCCGATGGAATTGAAGTTGAGCAGGCCAAACACCCGCAACGCCTGCGCACCACCTTCCACTTCGACAAACTGGCCTTTGCTCAGCGAAGCATCAAGGGTCCCGGAGAAACGCTTGGTCGCCAGCCATGCGGGCGAACCCGGCCAGCGGCCATCGACGTCCATATGGAATTCTTCGCTGGTCACGCTCGGCGCAAAACCCCAGCCTTTGAGCACATCAGCAAGGTTCTTGCCGCCAATCCGGCCCTTGAACCAGCTATTGGTCGCACCCGGCGCGCCTTCCCAGCCACCGTTGCCCTGCAACAGGATGCCTTTGAGGCCCATGTCGAGGTTGTTCAAGGCAATGCCTTTGGCGGTCGGCCGGACCTTGAGTGACCAGCCACCGACCAGATCCTGCCCCAGGAACAGCTGGTTGATGGTGATATCCAGCGCCGGGATTTTCGTCGGATCGACCGATGCCAAGGGGTCAGGCGCATTCTCGTCAGCCTGCACCGTCGGATCCGGCGCTGGCAGTCGCACGTATTGCAGGTTGACGGCAATCGGCGCGCTTTTGGCATCCGGAAGACTGGCGGTGCCCTTGGCCTGCTGACTGTCCAGCGCCAGATTCCACATTCCCGGCTTGCGATTCACCTGGACCGAAGCCTGATCCAGAGTCGTGCCGAATGCGGTCAGCTTGCCGACCTTGAAGTCGGCACTGCTCAATAGTTGCTTGGCACTGCCACCCGGATCCTGTCCGGCATATTTGTTGACCAGACCCTGCCACGGTGCGACGTCCAATTCCGACAACACACCGCGAATGCGCAAGCCCTTGGCGCCAGGCAACACGGCTTCGCCGGCACCGAGGAACAACTCGCCACGGCCGTCAGCGAAATTGCTCGGTGGCGCCGCGAAGGTGAAATTGGCCAGTTGATCGTAATTGACCCAGTAACGCCGCTCCTGCCCCTGCAGAGTCATGCGGAATACCGTGTCGCGCCCGACATCCGCCGCCATGCCAAATGGCGCGGGCAGATCGACAGCCACACCTTTCATGCTGGAACTGACCATCAACTGACTGTCGGCACCGTCCAGGTTCAACTGCAGCTGATAGGGAATCGTCCCGGACACCGGCAGCGGCTGGCTCACGCCGAGCCAGTCAGTGAGTTTTTTGACCTCAACCTGGCCCGACGCAGCCACGCGGGTCTTGAGTTTGCCAGGGCTGCCGTCAGCGAAGATCTGCGCAGTGACCGGTTTATCGAACGCGCGGGCAGCGATGTTCTGCCCACTGAGGCCCTTGGCGCTGTCGAAACGGAAATCACCTTTGAGCTGGGTCAGCTCCAGTTTCGGCTCGGCCAATTTCAGTCGCGCATTGGCAGTCTTGAAATCGACGACGATCTTCGGCTGGTCACCGCCCTTGTCCAGCGGGATATCCAGTTTGAGTTTGCCTTGCAGATCACCCGCACCTTCCCAGCCGGCAAAGGTTTCGCCCGTGCCGATCGGTGCGTCCTGAAGAATTTTCAGGCCATCACCGAGGCCGCCGGCAAACCCGCCGTCGAGATACATATGGGTATGTTGTCCGGCCGGCACGTGGGGAATGTTGACGAAAACATCGCTGACCTGGGTATCGAGCAACTGGCCCTTGCTGGCCAGAATGCGCACCCCGCTGTCCTCGATGAACACATCGCCGCTGACCTTGCTGACATGCGGCCAGCCTGGCTGGAAGGCCAGTTCGGCGTCATGCACCTTAAAGAACAGACTGATGCTGCGATCCGCCTCACCGGCGTTCTTGCTCAGTGACCCCTGATACTGAAAGAAGCCCTGATCCACGGCGCCCTGAAGGATGGCGGTACGCAACCATTCGTCCAGCGCAGGGCTCAGCACCTGAGGCAAATACTTGGCGGTGTAGCGACCGTCGCCTTCGACCAGACCGACCCGCAGGTCCATATAGTCTTCCTGGCTGTGATCGAAATGCAGACGAATCAGGAAGTCGCCGGCAATCTTGCCTTCTTCACCCAGCACTTTCAGATACGGCGCGATCAGGGTGAAACCGTCTTTATCGAGTTTCCAGGTCAACCGGGCGTTGGCCTGAATGTACTGCCATGGCTTGGCGAAAATCGGATCGAGATGCAGGACAAAGTCCTTGCTGTCCATGCGCAACTCGCCGCCGTCGAGGTTGCCGCTGAGGCTACCGCTGACATTTCGTGCCGCCGGCGCGCCGTGATAAGCATCGAAACCGACGCGGTCGAGGTTGGCCGCGAAGCTGAATTTGCTGCCATCAGTGGCGTTTGGACGGAAATCCAGCAAGACATTGCGCAAACCACCCGTGACCTTCAAACGCTCGACCACCGTGGCAAAACCTTGCGGCAACGGCCCCAATGCGTTGAGCAGCGGTGTAATCGGTGTCAGATCGAGACGGTCAGCCTGCAGGTGCCAGAGTTCGTCAACCTTGTCGGTGGCGATTGTCTGGTGCACTTGTACGCGCGATTCCCAGCGGGTTTCGCCGAAGTTCATCGCCAGCGAATCGAGGGTGACGGTCGCGCCTTTGGCGCTGTTCTCGTAGTAGGCGTTGAGCGCCAGATTGTTGATCTGGATCGGCTTGCGCTCAGCGTAGGCGCCTATCAGTTGCGGCGCATTCAATCGCACTGCGGCACTTTGCAGAGTGCCTTGCGACCAGTTCACCCACAGTTCGCCCCCAGCCTTGATCTCGGAGAAATTCCACTGCTGGGTCAGGCGCCCTGGCAGCCACTTTGCCCAGTCACTTTGCGGCAGGCTGGCGTAACCCTCCACCGAACTGTCCTGCCATTGGCCGGGACGGATGCGCGTGCGCAGGTTCAGCGCAACGGGTTGGCCGTCAGGCAGGGTCAAACGTGCGTCGAGACGCTGACGACTGGCGCCGGTTTTCAGATTGAGGCCGACATAGGTGAGCGTCATCGCCGGGTGATCCAGCGGCTGCAAGGTCACCTGACTGTCGAGCACCGACAACTGCTGAATCATTTGCGAGCGATTGAACAGTTGCTCCGGATCGAACGGCTGATCCTTCTGCACGGGCAGCCCTTCCAGCGCCCAACTGCCATCCTCAGCTTCCTTGAGGCTGATTTTCAGGCCGTTGAGTTCCAGATGCGCGATGCGCACTTCACGAGCCAGCAGACTGGTCCACAGATCCGGCACGACGCGCACCCGATCCAGGCGCAGCGCATTGGCGCCATCACCGACCATGACGTCATGGGCCAGCAGGATCGGTGCAAAACCGCTCCAGTTGCCCTCCAGTTCACCGATCTGCAGCGGCATGCCGAGGGCGGCACTGGCCTTGTCTTCGATCTCGGCGCGGTATTCGGCTACCAGAGGCGTCAGTTCACGACCGAGACTGACGTACAACGCCATCAACACCAGAACCAACGCGCACAGGCCCAGCCCCCAGCGGGTAAGTGCGGCCAAAATGCGTGTCAGACGGTCCATGTCAGTTGGCTCCCATGGCATGAATACTGCGAAAAGCTGAGGCCAGCCGCTGTGGAAAAAGGGTGACGCAGGGGATCAGAGCAACACCACGTCATATTGTTCCTGGGAATACATGGTTTCCACCTGGAAGCGTATGGTGCGGCCGATAAACCCTTCAAGCTCGGCAACGTTACCGGACTCTTCGTCGAGCAACCGATCAACGACTTTCTGGTTCGCCAACACGCGATAACCCTCCGCCTGATAGGCCCGGGCTTCTCGAAGAATCTCGCGGAAAATCTCGTAGCAGATGGTTTCCGGAGTTTTCAGTTTGCCGCGTCCCTGGCAACTGCTGCACGGTTCGCACAGCACTTGCTCAAGGCTTTCGCGGGTACGCTTGCGGGTCATCTGCACCAGGCCCAACTCGGTGATGCCGATGATGTTGGTCTTCGCGTGGTCACGCTCCAGCTGTTTTTCCAGCGTGCGCAGCACCTGGCGCTGGTGCTCTTCATCTTCCATGTCGATGAAGTCGATGATGATGATCCCGCCCAGATTGCGCAGGCGCATCTGCCGGGCAATCGCGGTTGCCGCTTCGAGATTGGTCTTGAAAATGGTTTCTTCAAGATTGCGATGACCGACGAAGGCGCCGGTGTTGACGTCGATGGTGGTCATGGCTTCTGCCGGATCGACCACCAGATAGCCGCCGGATTTCAGCGGCACCTTGCGTTCCAAGGCTTTCTGGATTTCGTCTTCGACACCGTACAGATCAAAAATCGGTCGTTCGCCCGGGTAATGCTCCAGGCGGTCGGCGATTTCCGGCATCAGTTCAGCGACGAACTGTGTGGTTTTCTGAAAGGTTTCCCGGGAATCGATGCGGATCTTCTCGATTTTCGGATTGACCAGGTCGCGCAGCGTGCGCAGGGCCAGACCGAGGTCTTCGTAGATCACGCTCGGCGCAGAAATGGTCTTGATCTGTTCGTTGATCTGATCCCACAGGCGCCGCAGGTAGCGGATGTCCATGAGGATTTCATCGGCTCCCGCGCCCTCGGCAGCGGTACGCAGAATGAAACCGCCGGCCTCTTTGATGCCTTCTTTGGCCACGCAATCGCTGACGACCTGCTTGAGGCGTTCGCGCTCGGCTTCGTCTTCGATTTTCAGGGAAATGCCGACGTGGGCGGTGCGCGGCATGTACACCAGATACCGTGATGGGATCGACAACTGCGTGGTCAGCCGTGCGCCTTTGGAACCGATCGGATCCTTGGTGACTTGCACCACCAGGCTCTGACCTTCGTGCACCAGCGCGCTGATGCTTTCCACCGCAGGGCCTTCGCGCAGAGAGATTTCGGCGGCGTGAATGAACGCCGCACGATCAAGGCCGATGTCGACAAACGCTGCCTGCATACCCGGCAGCACCCGGACAATCTTGCCTTTATAGATGTTGCCGACGATCCCGCGTTTTTGCGTGCGCTCGACGTGGACTTCTTGCAGCACACCGTTTTCGACCACCGCCACGCGCGACTCCATCGGCGTGATGTTGATCAGAATCTCTTCACTCATGGCAGGATCTCGTTCAGGCATGTTCACGATAATGGCCGCATCTTGTTCGTACGACGCTTATTGCGCGTTCAGGTTTTGCCAACAGGGTATGCCGAAATGGCCCAACAGTTCTGCGGTTTCGCAAACGGGCAACCCGACCACCGCCGAATAGCTGCCATTGAGGCCCGCGACAAACACCGCGCCGAGTCCCTGAATGCCATAACCACCGGCCTTGTCCCGGGGCTCGCCACTGGCCCAATAGGCTGCTGCTTCTTCACGGCTGATCGGCCGGAACCGCACCAGACTGCGCACCACTCGCGATTCGCAACGCTGGCCTTCGAGCACGGCAATCGCCGTCAGCACCTCATGCTCCTTGCCGGACAACATCATCAGCATGGCGCATGCATCGGCTTCGTCCACCGGTTTGCCAAGAATTTTGCCGTCGAGCACCACCGCGGTGTCGGCGCCCAGCACACAGAATGCCTGCTCGGACACGATCGTGCGCCGCCCGGCCTCGGCTTTGCCGCGCGCAAGGCGTTCGACATAGGCCGATGGCGATTCTTCAGGAAGCGGGGTTTCATCGATGTCCGCGCTGATGGCGGAGAACGCAACGCCGATTTGCGTGAGCAACTCACGTCGACGCGGCGATCCAGAGGCGAGGTAAAGCGGCTTCATCAAAACATCTCCCTGTTCAGTGCCCTGCTTCACCGGATCAATTGATTTTGTAGCGGCGGCGCAATCCACGCAAAGCGAAGCTGACCCAAGGCCAGAGCAAGGCGCTGACCAGTGCCGGCAGCACCAGCGCCAGGGTCGGCTGGCGGTTGCCAGTCAGGGCACTGAGCCACAACTGCACCAGTTGCGCGAGTCCGAAGATCACCAGGATCACCAGACACTGCTGCCAGATCGGAAACATCCGCAGGCGCTGTTGCAGCGAAAGAACCAGGAAGGTGATCAACGTCAGGATCAGCGCGTTCTGCCCAAGCAGCGTGCCGTAGAGCACGTCTTCCGCCAGCCCCAGACAGAACGCCGTCACCATGCCGACCGTTTGCGGCATGTACAGCGCCCAGAACGTCAGCAGCAAGGCGAGCCACAGCGGGCGCAGGATTTCCATGAATTGCGGCAGCGGCGACACACTGAGCAACATGCCGATGGCAAACGTCAGCCAGACGATCCAGCCGTTTCGCGATGCGGTAGCCCCGACCATTATTCTTGTCTCCCAGTGGTAGCAGGCGCGGTGACCGGCGGTTTCGCCGCAGGTCGTGCAGCAGGCTGGGCAGCCGGAGGCTTGGCGGCCGGAGGCTTGGCGGCCGCCGGAGTGGTTGCCGGTGGTTTTGCGGGCGGTTTGCTCGCAACGGGTTTGGCCGGCGTGGCGCTGGCAGCCGGTGCAACCGGCGTCGCTGCGGCGGCAGGTGTTGCGGCAGCCGGTGGCGTCACGGTTTTCGGTACGGTGGCCGGAATGATCGGACCGCCGCCAAAGGCATCAAGATTTTCCTGAGCTTGCGCGGCATCGTTGGCGCGCTCTTCGGCGGTGCGATTGTCGCTGAATACCAGCAGCAGGTAACGGCTGCGGTTCAACGCGGCGGTCGGCACGGCGCGAACGATCGCGAAGGGCTGGCCGGAATCGTGGATCACTTCCTTGACCGTCGCTACCGGGTAACCGGCCGGGAAGCGCTGGCCGAGGCCGGAGCTGACCAGCAGATCGCCTTCCTTGATGTCGGCGGTATCGGCGACATGACGCAATTCCAGGCGTTCCGGGTTGCCGGTACCGCTGGCAATCGCCCGCAGACCGTTACGGTTCACCTGCACAGGAATGCTGTGAGTGGTGTCGGTCAACAGCAACACCCGGGAGGTGTACGGCATCAGCTCGACCACCTGCCCCATCAGCCCGCGCGCATCGAGCACTGGCTGACCGAGGACCACGCCGTCGCGCTCACCTTTATTGATGATGATGCGATGGGTGAAGGGGTTGGGGTCCATGCCGATCAACTCGGCCACTTCGACCTTCTCGTTGACCAGCGCGGAGGAATTGAGCAACTCGCGCAGCCGGACGTTCTGCTCGGTGAGGGCGGCAAGCTTCTGCATGCGGCCCTGCAACAGCAGGTTCTCGGTCTTGAGTTTTTCGTTTTCGGCGACCAGCTCGGTGCGGCTGCCGAACTGACTGGCAACGCCTTCCCACAAACGACCGGGCAGATCAGTGATCCAGTAGGCGTCCATCAGCACCAGCGACATCTGGCTGCGTGCAGGCTTGAGCAGACTGAAGCGGGCATCGACCACCATCAGCGCAACCGACAACACGGCCAGCACCAACAGGCGGACGCCCAACGAAGGGCCCTTGGCGAAAAGCGGTTTAATAAGCCGCTCCTCCCAGGCAAATGTTCTGTTTATTCATACGGCATCAAACCGGCCTGGATGAAGACTGACAGAAGATAAACGCCAACAGGCAGCACTGCAAAGTGCTGCCTGCGCGCGCTCACCCACGTATTGCAATCGGCGACTTACTCGCTCGAAAGCAGATCCATGGTGTGCTTATCCATCATTTCCAATGCACGGCCACCGCCGCGAGCAACACAGGTCAGCGGATCTTCGGCAACGATCACCGGCAGACCGGTTTCCTGGGCCAGCAACTTGTCGAGGTCACGCAGCAGCGCGCCACCACCGGTCAGCACCAGGCCACGCTCGGCGATGTCGGAAGCCAGTTCCGGCGGCGATTGCTCCAGCGCACTTTTCACGGCCTGAACGATGGTTGCCAAAGACTCTTGCAGAGCTTCCAGCACTTCGTTGGAGTTCAGGGTGAATGCGCGTGGAACGCCTTCGGCCAGGTTGCGACCGCGAACGTCGACTTCGCGAACTTCGCCGCCCGGGTAGGCCGTGCCGATTTCCTGTTTGATGCGCTCGGCGGTCGATTCACCGATCAGGCTGCCGTAGTTACGGCGCACGTAGGTGATGATCGCTTCGTCGAAGCGGTCGCCGCCAACGCGTACGGATTCGGCGTAGACCACACCGTTCAGGGAGATCAGCGCGATTTCAGTGGTACCACCACCGATATCCACGACCATCGAGCCGCGAGCTTCTTCTACCGGCAGGCCGGCACCGATCGCAGCCGCCATTGGCTCTTCGATCAGGAACACTTCACGGGCACCGGCACCAAGGGCCGATTCACGGATGGCACGACGCTCAACCTGAGTGGATTTGCATGGAACGCAGATCAGCACACGAGGGCTAGGCTGCAGAAAGCTGTTTTCGTGAACCTTGTTAATAAAGTATTGCAGCATCTTTTCGCAGACGCTGAAGTCGGCGATCACGCCGTCCTTCATCGGACGAATGGCAGCAATTTTGCCCGGCGTACGGCCGAGCATGCGCTTGGCCTCGGTGCCGACAGCAACGACACTTTTCTGGTTACCGTGTGTCCGAATGGCCACAACCGATGGCTCATTCAGGACGATACCGCGCTCGCGCACGTAAATAAGGGTGTTGGCAGTGCCCAGGTCAATGGAAAGATCGCTGGCAGGCAGGCCGCGCCGGTTCTGGTCCCTGGGCCGGGGACCGTCGGCCGCGCGGGGGGC
>NZ_JBIUWQ010000012.1:0-46598 GCF_044743525.1 Pseudomonas sp. NPDC087598
TGGCACCGATCATCATCCAGCAGATCTTCGACATCATCGAACAACTGCGCAAGGACGGTGTGACGGTGTTCCTGGTCGAGCAGAACGCCAACCAGGCGCTGAAAATCGCCGACCGCGCGTACGTTCTGGAGAACGGCCGCGTGGTCATGCAAGGCACTGGTGAAGCCCTGCTGACCGACCCGAAAGTACGCGAGGCGTACCTCGGCGGTTGATGCATTTCGCCAAACAACAAAACGGCCTTCGGGCCGTTTTTTTTCATCTGCCAATCCTGAATCCAACACAAGCCCCCTGTGGGAGCGAGCCTGCTCGCGAAGCGGTGTGTCATTCAGCAAATGTGCTGACTGATGCTCCCTCTTCGCGAGCAGGCTCGCTCCCACAGTGGAGAGTTGTAGCAATCGCTTAGTACGGGTTGCAGTACTGCGCTACCGCCGTGGCCTGATCGACGTATGGCCGTGCCGGCTCAAGGTTCCACTCTGGCTTGTTTCGTACAGGCTTGCCATCGTAGACAGCCGCCAGATGACAAACCATCTGCCGACGCAATGACCCGCCATTGACGCTGTACTGCCGCCATTGCTGATCGTCCTTATGCTTGTTGTACAGCTCGGCAAACATCCGGTCGGTCTGATCGTCCTTGATTGCGCGGCCGCAAGCAGTCGGCACCACGGAGAGCGACCAGGTGTTCGGCCCCAGTTTCGGATCGGGGCGTTGTACCCAGGTGCTCGACTCGATGTACTTCTCGCAGAACTGTTGTGCCGGAGGCGTCGACGTTTGAACGCAGGAGAAAGTGGCCTTGGCGTCCGGGGTCTTCGGGAAGACGATCCCGATGATATTGCGATCCTTGCCGGTCTTGGCCTTGTAGTCGCGCTGGTTGGCCATCGCATCGTTCAAGCCACGTTGATCGCTGTAGAAGAAAGCCAGAATCGGCAGCTCGTCAGTTTTCGGGTTGCCCAGACGCAGTTCTGTCTGGGTCTGAAACTCGCGACTGTTGATGACTTTGCGTGCGCCCATGAAGTTGCGGAAAGCGTCGACGCGCTCCTTGCTGCTCATCGGATTGCGCATGTTGAAGCCGCATTGCAACTGATCCTGCTGTCGATTGTTGTTGTACTGGGTAAAGTGCGCGACCCAGGCGTTCGGACTGGTGATCGGTGGTTTCATGGCCTGGCAGACCGCTTCAGTCGGGGCGGTGTTTTTATTGTCGCCGCAACCTCGGTCATTGCGGAAATCAGTCCAGGCATCGTTGGGGAACGCGCAATAGACATGCACCGGCGTCTCGGGATCGCGAACCAAATCTCTGGGCGTAATCAGATAGCCGTTCTGCGTGCTCATGCCCGGGTCTTCGTAACTGATACGGTCGGCGCGCATGTACGACGCGGCAAAAGTACCCAGTTCCAGCGCTTTCGGGCTGGGATTCCAGACGTCCCATTTTTGCCCCTTGGCCGGATCGGCGCGGTGCGTGCCACGCACCAAAAGCCCTGAACAGTCCGAGGCGGGATCCTGGCCGCAGCTGTCGACGGTTTTGTTGTACAACGATTCGACCTTCCTCAGCGTCTCGTCGCATGACTCGGCATTGGCCCATGTCGCCTGCATCAGCAGCGGGAACATGAGCAATGGAGCGATCCTGTTCAAGCGTTTTTTCATGGCTTGCATCTCCTTGATTAGCCAACACACACCCTCAACGCGGGACCGGGTTACAACCCGCAGCCCGCGTCTCGTTGTCCGATAACGCCGGCCGGAAAGGCTCAAGATTCCACGGCGTTTTGTTGCGGTAATTGACCAGGACGCAATTCAATTGCTGGCGCATGCTTCCGGCGGATTTTTCGTTGTCACGCCAGTTGCTGTCGGCGCCTTTTAGCGCGAACAATTGGTCGTACAACGCAGCCACCTGCTCGCTGGGCAAGGCACGGCCCGCCGCTGTGGGGACCACGCTCAGGCTCCACTCATCCTTGCTGGTGCCGGGATCGTAACGTTTGATCCAATTGGCGGAGGCAATGTATGTCGGTGCCGCAACCGGAACCGGATTGCAACCGGCCTTGGCCGATTCCTGCGCAGAAACGTTGGGGCGGAACGGTTCCAGATTCCATTCGGTTTTTGCCGGATAGTTCTGGATCAGGCAGCTCAGTTGCCCGCGCATGCTGCCCGCCGATTTCTCGTTGTCGCGCCACTGACTATCGGCGCCACGCAGGGCGAACAGTTCTTTGTACAAGGCCTCCTGATCACTGGCCTGAATCGCTTTGCCTTGGGCAGTGGGGGTGATCTTGAGCGACCATTCGTTTTTCTTGCTGCCGGGATCGAAACGTTCGACCCACACCGCTTCAGCGATGTATTTCTGCGCGGGTGTCGGTGTCGGCTGCGCGCTGCCAGCCGCCGTCAGGTCTATCGCCTGGTCAGCAGCGACATAGCTGAAACGTTGCTCGGCAGGCTTGGTGAAATCCAGCCGCAGGATTGGCACGCTGTAACCCTGTGCCTGGAGTTTCTTCTGGAAGTTGCGCGCGCTGTTCAGGCCGTTTTCCGGTTTCGGCGGGGCCTGATCGCCGCGAGTGGCGAAGTTCTGCGTGCTGTTGACGTTGTAGATGAAGGCATCGATGTACTTCATGTTTTCGCTGCCATCGTTGGTTGCGGTGGCGTTCTTCAACATGAACTCGTTGACCTGGGCGCTGTAAGAGAACGGGTCTTTGTTGGTGGTGGTCGGCCGGGACTCGTGAACCCGGATCATCGCGTGCCAGTCGCTGGGTTTTTCCGCGTTAAAGGAACACTGGCCGTACTGGATCGGCCCCTTCATCAGCCCGGTATATTTTTGCGTCCATTGCTCTGCGGTGGTGACCCCGGCTTCCGCACAAGTGCCGTAGGCCAGCGCGGCATTGCGGTTGTTCATTACGCCCTGGGCGGCACGCGGTGGCTCGCGACTGTCAAAAAACCCGCAGCCGTACCATTTGCGCTCAGGCCCGGTGCCGCCATCGAATGCGTAGATGCAGGTAAACCCCTGCTCCTTGACCGGCAGGTTCAACGCCGCTGCATCGGTTGGGGTTCGCAGGATCAAACCGGCCGGGTGAATGAGAATCTTGGTACTCAGATCCTTGCGAATCCACGAGTAGGAAGTCGCACCGATCTTGACCGCGTAGGGGCTGTAATCCCAGGGATTGAAGGGCCCGTCGTTGACCATGCGCAAGGTCACGCCACTGCAATAGTAGAGACCGCGCGGGGCGCCGGTGTCCGGCTCCTGGCACTCTTGCTTGAGGGTGTTGTAGTTGTAATTGATGCGCTTGAGCGTGTCCTGCGGATCAAGCAACGGCTGCGCGGCCAGCGTGCTGCACAGCAACGGCAGCGCGCACGCCAAGGCCAAAGTTGAAGTCCTGCGCGATAGCACGCCTGAGTCTGAGCGCTCCGTTTTCATAAGATACCGTCCTGGTAAATCGGCCTGTGAACGTGGCCATTGAAAAGACTATAGAACACTCCCCTGTAAGAGCTGCGGCACGCTGCGATCTTTTGATCTTGTTTTTAAGATCAAAAGATCGCAGCGTGCCGCAGCTCTTACAGGGGGCGATGTTTTTTGAAAAAAGTTTTCAGGAGGTTGTAACGCATCGCCATGACCGTTCTCTAGTGGGGTAAGCAAGCGCACTTCGCTTGTAAAAACCCAAGCTCAACTCGGAGAAACATCATGACTGCTACCACTCGCACCCTGTCCGCCACTGCACTGGTTCTGGCCCTTGGCTCTGCTCTGAGTATGGCCGCCGTATCGACCGTCCACGCCGCTGACGCCGACATGGAAAAATGCTTCGGCGTGGCGATGAAAGGTCATAACGATTGCGCCGCAGGTGCAGGCACTACCTGTGCCGGCACCGCGAAAATGGACTACCAGGCAAACGCCTGGAAACTCGTTCCGAAAGGCACTTGCGCCACCACTGAAAGCAAGACCTCGCCGACCGGCTTCGGTCAGATGGAAGCCTTCAAAGCGAAATCCTGACCTGCGGCCTGCCTGAGTGACGATCATGTTCACAATCAACAACCCTGCCCTTTCCGACACTCAGGCAGCCCACACCGGGCTCCCTGCCCGCGCTGGGCTGGGTCTCAAGACCGGGCACTTCAGGGAAGTGCTCGGCTCACAACCGGACCTCGGTTTTTTCGAAGTCCACGCCGAAAACTACATGGTGGCCGGCGGTCCGTTTCATCATTTTCTGGGATTGATTCGCGAACAGTACCCGCTGTCGCTGCACGGTGTCGGGCTGTCCATCGGCGCTGAAGGGCCGCTTGATGTTCAACACCTCAAGCGTCTCGGTGCACTGATCGAACGCTATCAACCGCACTCCTTTTCCGAACACCTGGCCTGGTCCAGCCATGGCCCGGTGTTCCTCAATGACTTGCTGCCACTGGCCTATGACACGCCAACGCTGAACCGCGTCTGCGAGCACATAGACCAAGTGCAGAACAGCCTCGGGCGCCCCATGCTGCTGGAAAATCCGGCGACGTATCTGGCCTTTCAGCGCTCGACCATCGACGAAGCTGACTTCATTGCCGACGTCATCCGCCGTAGCGGCTGCGGCCTGCTGCTGGACGTCAATAACGTCTACGTATCGTGCATCAACCATCAACGCGACCCATTGGCCTACCTCGATGCCTTGCCATTGCACGCGGTTGGCGAGATTCATCTGGCTGGTTTTGCAGAAGATCGCGACAGTCTCGGCGACCGTTTGCTGATCGACGATCATGGTGCGCCGATCGATCTGGCTGTATGGAATCTGTACCGCCAAGTGCTGGAGCGCACAGGCCCGGTAGCAACGCTGATCGAACGCGACAACAATTTGCCGGCGTTCAGCGTCTTGCTCGCCGAGGCCCGGCAGGCTGATGACCTGTTGATGCAAGCCGGGGGTCGATCATGAGCACTCAAGCGACCTTCGCGGCGGCACTGCTCGATGTGCAATCGCCTTGCCCCAAAGGCCTGTGCAGCGCCAACGGTGCCGATCCCGAGAGCCGCTTCGCGGTGTATCGCAACAACGTGCAAAGTTCGCTGATCAACGCTCTGGGCGATAGTTACCCGGTGGTTGCGCAACTGGTTGGCGAGGAATTCTTCCGCGCCATGGCAGCCGTTTTCATCCAGGCTCAGCCACCCCACAGTCCGTTGATGAGCTTCTATGGCGAAGACTTTGCGGATTTCATCGAAAGCTTTGAACCGACATTCAGCGTGCCTTATCTGGCCGATGTCGCACGCCTCGAGCACCTGCGTACCCTCGCCTATCACGCCGCCGATGCCAACCCGATCAGTCCGGAAGAAATCACCGCCGCACTGTCTGCACCCGACTCTTTGAGCGAACTGCGCTTCGGGCTTCACCCGTCGTTGCGCCTGCTCGACTCAAGCCATGCCGTTGTCGCGATCTGGGCAGCGCATCAATACGACGCAACACTTGCAGGCATCAACCTCCACCAAGAGCAGTACGCCCTGGTCTTGCGTAACTGTCTGGACGTCGAGGTGTTTGCCCTCGAACACGGCGCCAGCGTGTTTATCCGTCAATTGCTTGATGGCCAGGCATTGCTGGCAGCAGCGGAAAACAGCCCGCCGTTCGACCTCAGTCAAACCCTGGCCCTATTGATTGCACACAACGCCATCACTCATCTGAACGACAAGGAATCGCCATGAACACGCTCATCCCCCGCGCCATCGCGCTGCTGGAGAAAATCCCCCACAGTCTGATCGCGTTCATCGCGCGTTTTTCGATTGCGGCAGTGTTCTGGAAATCCGGGCAGACCAAGGTCGAGGGCCTGGCTATCGACCTGATTGACGGGACGTTTCAACTCGGCTGGCCGCGTCTGGCGGATTCAACGATTCCACTGTTCAAAAGCGAATACCACGTGCCACTGCTGTCGCCGGAAATCGCCGCGCACATGGCTGCGTTTGCCGAGCACTTTTTCCCGGTCCTGATCCTGATCGGATTCGCCACACGGTTTTCAGCGCTGGCACTGCTGGGGATGACGCTGACCATTCAGCTGTTTGTGTATCCAGACGCCTATCCGACGCATGGCACGTGGGCAGCGGTGCTGCTGTTCCTGATGGCGCGTGGCCCTGGCAGGTTGTCGATAGATCACCTGATCGCACACCGTTTCGCCAAATAAGCAAATCCCCTGTGGGAGCGAGCCTGCTCGCGAAACGGTTTCACATTCACATCATGTGTTGACTGAATCAATGCATTCGCGAGCAGGCTCGCTCCCACAGGAAAATGACGTCAGCGCTGGAGGCGATCGAGCGCCTCGCCGCTGCGTTTGAACCAGCCGATCAGATAGTCCGCCAATACCTGCGTACGTTTGGGTAATCCGCCCTGATACGGATGCACCAGATACATCGGCATGCGCCGGGTCTGGTAATCGCGCAGGAGCCAGCGCAGTCGACCGTCGGCCAATTCCGCTTGCAGCAGGTACGACGGTAATCGGGCGATACCGGCCCCGGTCAACGCGGCTTTCTTCAGCAGGTTGTAATGGTTGCTGGCGAACGGCCCTGATACCCGCACGCGCAGCAGCTCATGTTGCTGGTGATACAGCCACTCTTCGCGACCACTGTAATGACTGTTAAGCAAACAACGGTGCTCGGCCAGCGCCTGCGGCGTCGTCGGCTCGCCGAAACGTTCGAGATACGCCGGACTGGCGCAGGTCATTTCCTGCCAGGCCAGCAGCGGTTTGGCCACCAGTCGCTCGTCATTGGCCACTTCACTGCGGATCGCCAGGTCGAAGCCGTCCCGGGACAAATCGCGGTAGCTGTTATTCAGCTCCAGCTCGATCTGCACCTCGGGATATTTCTGCGAAAACTCCAGCAGCAGCCCATCGAAGAAAGTCTCCCCCAGCGACACCGGCACCGTCATACGGACCGGGCCGGCCATGTCGTCCTTCAATCGTGCCAATGCCTGACGCGCCCGTTCTACCTGGACGACCAACGCCTGGGCTTGCGGCAGCAATGCCGCGCCGGCTGCAGTCAGGCTCAAACGGCGGGTCGTGCGTTGCAGCAACACCACGGAAAATCGCGCTTCAAGTTGGCTGATGCGCTTGGACAACTGGCCCTTGCTGCAACCCAATTGCTGTGCGGCCAGGGTAAAACTGCCGGCCTCGATCAACACGGCGAACGCCGCGAGGTCATCCATCTCGCTCATGGATTGTTTCCATTTGAAAACCAAAGGTTGCCCATTAGTGCGCTTATCTACAGAAAAAACCACTCTAGACTGAGATCTCGTTCAAACACTTGAGGCACAGCACAATGAAAATTCTGTTGATAGGCGCTGGCGGCACCATCGGTTCGGCCGTGGACAAAGAGCTGTCGCAACGTCATGAAGTCATTCGCATCGGTCGCAACAGCGGCGATTTCCACGTCGACATCAGCGACAGCGCATCCATCCGAGAGCTGTTCGAGCAGACCGGCAAGTTCGATGCGCTGGTCTGCGCGGCCGGTAACGTGACCTTCGCCCCGTTGGGTGAAATGAACGAAGACAGCTTTGCCCTGGGCCTCAAAGACAAGCTGATGGGCCAGGTCAATCTGCTGCTGATCGGCCGCGAATTCGCCAATGACGGCGCTTCTTTCACCTTCACCACTGGCGTCCTCAGTCATGACCCGATCCGCAGTGGCGCATCGGCGGCACTGGTCAATGGCGCACTGGACAGCTTCGTGCGCGCAGCCGCCATCGAACTGCCGCGCGGCCTGCGGGTGAACTCGATCAGCCCGACCGTCCTGCTGGAAGCCATGGGCAGCTATGCACCCTACTTCCGTGGCTACAAACCGGTTCCGGCGGCGGATGTGGCATTGGCCTACGCGAAAAGTGTTGAAGGACTGCAAACCGGTCAGACGTTTCACGTGGGCTAAACCCTTGTGATGAACGGTCAGGCTGCGTAACGTGGCGGCACTTGTCTGGAGAGCCGAAGATGCGTGTTGCCCGTTCGTTAGTCCTTGTTGCCTTGTTACCGTTGTTTGCCGCCTGCCAGTTGTTCGATGGCCAGCGTGAAAGTGCCTCGCATGTCGGGCAGACGCGGATGCAGGGGCAACTGACCGCAGTCGACGGCAAACTGGTATTCCAGTCGTGTGGCGAACAGCGTCAGTACGTGGTCAACGACATCGGCGGCACCAGCATTCTGCAGGAGGCGGCGACCCTCGCCGATGAGCAGGGCAAACTGTTCGCCGACGTACGCGGCAAAGTCGCCGGCGACCGCCTCGACCTCACCCAGTTGTATCGCGTCGAGCGCTCCGGCACCGCGTGCGATGACGCCAATTTCAAACTGCTGATCCTGCGCGCCAGCGGCCATGGCCCGGAATGGAACGTAAAAGTCAGTGGCAAAGGCATGGTCATCGAGCGCGACGGTCAGCCGCCGCTTGCCGTGCCTTATGTTGAAGAACAACTGGGCGACGGTCGCTTCAACCTCAGCAGTGAAGCCAATAACCAACGCATCGAACTGTGGGTCGCGCCGCAACGCTGTGTCGACAGCAAAACCGGCAGCGTGCAGCACATGAGCGCCGAACTGCGCATCGACGGTCAGGTGCAGCGTGGCTGCGGGTATTTCGGCGGATCGCGCAACGACTGAGCGTTTTAGCCTCACCGGATCCGGCCTTTGCGGCTTATAATCGCGGCCTTCAAACGCCCTGGCGCAGTTGTGCGCCCCGCGAACCCGGATCCTCGCCATGTTACGAATCACTGAACTCAAGCTGCCAATCGACCATCCCGAAGAAGACCTGCGCCCTGCCATCGTGCAGCGCCTGGGCATCGCCAGCGATGACTTGCTCGATTTCACCTTGTTCAAGCGCAGTTACGACGCGCGCAAAAAGTCCTCCGAACTGTGCTTCATCTACACCATCGACCTCGAAGTCCGCGACGAGGCCAAGGTGTTGGGCAAGTTCGCCGACGACCGTAACGTCAACGTGGCGCCGGATGTCAGCTACAAATTCGTCGGCCAGGCGCCAAGCGACCTGAGCCAGCGGCCGATCGTCGTCGGTTTCGGCCCGTGCGGGATCTTCGCCGGCCTGTTGCTGGCACAGATGGGCTTCAAGCCGATCATCCTCGAACGCGGCACCGAAGTGCGTCAGCGCACCAAAGACACCTGGGGCCTGTGGCGTAAAAGCGTGCTCAACCCCGAGTCGAACGTACAGTTCGGCGAAGGCGGCGCGGGGACGTTCTCCGACGGCAAGCTGTACAGCCAGATCAAGGATCCGAAGTTCCTTGGCCGTAAAGTCCTGCACGAGTTCGTCAAGGCCGGCGCGCCGGAAGAAATCCTCTACGTCAGCAAACCGCACATCGGTACCTTCCGTTTGACCGGCATGGTTGAAAACATGCGCGAGCAGATCCGCGAGCTGGGCGGCGAAGTGCGCTTTCAGGAGCGCGTCACCGACGTACTGATCGAAGACGGCCAACTGGTCGGCGTGCAACTGGCCAGCGGCGAAATCCTGCATTCGAAGCACGTGGTTCTGGCCCTCGGCCACAGCGCCCGCGACACCTTCCGCATGCTCCACGGCCGTGGCGTGTTCATGGAAGCCAAACCGTTCTCGGTGGGTTTCCGCATCGAACACCCGCAATCGCTGATCGACCGTGCGCGGCTGGGCAAATACGCCGGCCACCCGAAACTGGGAGCCGCTGACTACAAACTGGTGCACCACGCCAAGAACGGCCGCTCGGTCTACAGCTTCTGCATGTGCCCGGGCGGCACCGTGGTCGCGGCGACTTCCGAGCCGAATCGCGTGGTCACCAACGGTATGAGCCAGTACTCGCGTAACGAGCGCAACGCCAACTCCGGCATCGTCGTCGGCATCACCCCGGAAGTCGATTATCCGGGCGGCCCGCTGGCCGGCATCGAATTGCAGGAACGTCTGGAATCTCACGCGTTCATCCTCGGCGGCAGCGACTACAAAGCCCCGGCACAACTGGTCGGCGATTTCATCAACGATATTCCTTCGACCGAACTGGGCGAAGTCGAGCCGTCGTACAAACCGGGCGTGGCGCTGGGTGATCTGGCGCTGGCACTGCCAGACTTTGCCATCGAGGCCATTCGTGAAGCGTTGCCGGCGTTCGAGAAGCAGATTCGCGGTTATTCGCTGCACGATGCGGTATTGACCGGGATCGAGACACGCACCTCGTCGCCGCTGCGTATTACGCGCAACGAGACGCTGCAGAGCATGAACGTGAAAGGCTTGTTCCCGGCCGGTGAAGGCGCGGGTTATGCGGGCGGGATTCTGTCGGCGGGTGTCGATGGGATTCGCATCGCGGAAGCCGTGGCTCGCGACATTCTGGGTCTGACTGATTAATCATCTGAAGCAACACGAAATCCTGTGGGAGCTGGCTTGCCAGCGATGACGGACTTGGATTCAACATTAATGTTGACTGAGCCTCCGCTATCGCTGGCAAGCCAGCTCCCACATTTGGTATTCAGTGACTCAAATATTGGCGCGCAGCACTGAAGTCGGCAGCACCTCACCGCGTTCGGCACTCGCCGCCACCGCGTCAATCAACCCGTCCAGCTCATACCCCTGCGCCTTCAACCACGCCTGATCGTAATAGGTGTCGGCATAACGCTCGCCACCATCGCACAGAATCGCCACGATCGACCCCGACTCCCCCGCCGCTTTCATCTGCTGCGCTGCCATCAATGCACCGATCAGATTGGTGCCGCTCGACCCGCCGACATGCCGGCCCAGACGCTGCGCCAGATAATGCATGGCGGCCAGCGACAAAGCGTCCGGCACCTTGACCATCGCATCGATCACTTTGGGCAGGAACGACGCTTCCACCCGTGGCCGACCAATACCCTCGATCCGCGAACCACAATCCAGACGCAGACTCGCATCGCCGGTCTGGTAGTAATCGAAGAACACCGAACGCTCGGCATCCGCGCACAGCACACGTGTGCAGTGCTGGCGATAGCGCACGTATCGGCCAAGGGTCGCGGTGGTGCCGCCGGTGCCGGGGCTGGAAATCAGCCAGCTCGGCTCGGGATGCTTCTCGTAGCGCATCTGCTGGAAAATCGATTCGGCGATGTTGTTGTTCGCTCGCCAGTCGGTGGCGCGCTCAGCGTAAGTGAACTGGTCGATGAAGTGACCGCCATGCTCGCGCGCCAGACGCTCGGATTCGGCGTAGATCTGCGTCGGATCTTTTACCAGATGGCTCTGACCACCGTAGAAAGCAATCTGGGCAATCTTCTCTTTCGACGTGGTCGCCGGCATCACCGCGATGAACGGCAGGCCGAGCATACGTGCGAAATACGCTTCGGAAATCGCCGTCGAACCGCTGGATGCCTCGATCACCGGCGCGCCGGGTTTGAGCCAGCCATTACACAACGCATACAGAAACAGCGAACGGGCCAGCCGATGCTTGAGGCTGCCGGTCGGATGGCTGGACTTATCCTTGAAGTACAACTCGATGTCCGGGAAACCCGGCAGCGGCAAAGGAATCAGGTGGGTGTCGGCGCTGCGCTGGAAATCCGCTTCGATGATGCGGATGGCTTCGCGGGCCCACTGTCGGTTGTCGCTCATGGTCATGGTTCTCGTTGGATCGGGGCAGGAGATCAGCCTCCCTGGAAGGCTCATCCGTCAGCTTAGGAAAATTCCTGCATCGCGCACAGATACAGCTGAGTCTCAATGTGTCAGGCAACTGCTAGGCTCACCGTGGCTTGAGCCAGACACCTTGTAACGACATATAACAAAAAAGAATATAACTTTTGTTTTAACAACTAACAGTACGGGTTAGGGTGTTCCACCTTTTTGACGATTCGATGGAGAGCGACCTTGCCTCTGCGTAGCACTTTCACGCGTTTCTTTCAGTTGGAAGCTGCCAGCGGTCTGTTATTGATCGCCGCGGCCATTCTGGCTTTGATTATCAACAACTCGGCCCTGTCGTGGCTGTACACCGGCCTGCTCGACACGCCAGTGGTGGCACAGATTGGCGCGCTGAAAATCGCCAAACCCCTGCTGCTGTGGATCAACGACGGTCTGATGGCGCTGTTCTTCCTGCTGATTGGCCTGGAAGTGAAGCGCGAAGTCCTCGACGGTCAACTGTCCAAACCATCGCAAATCGTATTGCCCGGCGCGGCCGCTATCGGCGGCATGCTGGTGCCGGCGCTGATCTACTGGTTCCTCAACCGTGACAATCCGGCAGCGCTCGATGGCTGGGCCATCCCGACCGCCACCGATATCGCCTTCGCTCTCGGCGTGCTGGCCCTGCTGGGCAAGCGCGTGCCGGTGTCGCTGAAGTTGTTTCTGATGACGCTGGCGATCATCGACGACCTCGGCGCCATCGTAATCATTGCGATCTTCTACTCGGGTGAACTGTCGACTCTGTCGCTGGGCCTGGCGGCGGCATGTATCGCCGCGCTGGTGGCGATGAACCGGCTCGGCGTGGTCAAGCTTGGGCCGTACATGATCATCGGTTTGATCCTGTGGGTGTGCGTTCTCAAGAGCGGTGTCCATGCGACGCTGGCCGGCGTAACCCTGGCCTTCTGCATCCCGCTACGGACGAAAAATGCCGAGCCTTCGCCACTGCTGACGCTGGAGCACGCGCTGCATCCCTGGGTCGCTTACGGCATCCTGCCGCTGTTCGCCTTCGCCAACGCCGGCCTGTCGCTGAGCGGCGTCACCGTCGAAAGCTTTACCCACCACGTACCGTTGGGTATCGCCGTCGGCCTCTTGCTGGGCAAGACCGTCGGCGTGTTCGGCCTGACCTGGCTGGCGGTGAAGATCGGCATCGCCTCCCTGCCCCAGGGTGCCAATTGGGGTCAGGTATTGGGCGTGGCGATCCTCTGCGGCATCGGCTTCACCATGAGTCTGTTTGTCGGTTCGCTGGCCTTTGAACCGGGCGTGAGCGACTACGCCGGCATGGATCGAATGGGCATTCTGACCGGATCGTTGTTCGCGGCGTTGATCGGTTATGCGGTGACAGCGGCGGCGAGTCGCAGTAGCACCATTCAAAGGGCCTGAGTGCTGGCTCATGACAACTGCACGGCTTAGCAATAAGCCGTGCAAGTGTGCTATATCTTTCGTCAAGCCAGCAGCCGTTCCCGCACGGTATTCCCGGAGGCATCCATGTCACGTAAAGCAGAAAAACGCCCAATGACGGACGACCAGATTGCCGTCCAGGAATCCCGAATTCCAGACATCGCCCTGAAGGCATTCAGCAATGCCTACAAAATGGCACTTGCCAATGGCGCAGCCGTTCTTGTCGCTAAAGATGGTCAGCTATTTAAGGTGACAGAGAAGACGTCCATTGCACTGCGCTCGATCGGCACTTATGGAAATCTGAAAAGCGGCACGCGCCTGCACATCAATAAATCTGCAAAACAGGTCACTTCTTGAGCACACCCAGAATACGGATATTTGCGGGACCGAACGGATCGGGAAAAAGCACCTTCAATCGACTTGTTCCTGCCCACTTGCGGGGAAATTACATCAACCCGGATGACATAGAGCGGGCGATTAAAGATACGGGGTATTTTGACTTCACCTCGTATCACATTGAATCTCACAAAGAACAGATTTTCGATTTTCTCCGCCAACACGCGCTACTGGAGAAATCCCCTCGCTCGCTGGCAAAGCTGGATTCACTCACGATGGAAGGTGAGAGACTCAGCTTCGCAAATACCGAGATCGACTCCTACGTTGCTTCGGCCCTTTCCGACTTCATACGAAGGTCGCTGATCAGAGAACGCATCAGCTTTACGTTTGAAACGGTCATGTCCTCCTCAGACAAAGTCAAACTGCTTGCCGACGCTCATAACTCCGGCTACAGAGTCTATGTTTATTACGTCGCTACCGCCGATCCCGAAATCAACATCGCCAGGGTTGCCTACCGTGTGTCGCAAGGTGGGCACAACGTTCCTCCTGAAAAAATCAGGGCCCGTTACTGGAGATCTCTGGAGCTACTTTCTGAGGCTATCCTGACATCCAACAGAGCTTACATTTTCGATAACTCGGATGAAGGTAGTGAAGGGCTGACACAAATAGCAGAAATCACCGATGGCGAGCTGATTGAAATCAAATCAGATATCCAGCCACCCTGGTTCAAAGAGTTCGTTCTCGACAAATTACTGTAGTCGAATAATCCCACGTCTTTAGAGACGCGTCCTACAGCCATATCTTTCGTGCTTCGTTAACGTCGCACAGCCCTTTCAAAGGGCTGTCGATGGATGAGCGAAAGGACGATCAGTGGCTGGCAACAAGGACATTCCCCGGGTTCCCAACCCACCGGCGGGCGACGGGCATCACGTCACCCACCGTTACATGACGGCCAGCGAACTGGCCGCTCGCGAATCCAGACAAAACGCTTACGACGCCATGTTGGCCCGGCAGGATGCCTTTGAGCGCACCCGCGAAATGGCTGCGGCAGCGCCTGAGGTGCCGCGCGCGGGATGCGTGTTCGCCAAGTCCTGCAAGTTACCGGACGCCATCATCGACTACTCGAATCCTTCGGGCATGGTGCCGACCGACAGCCTGAAGGACTACGGTGAAATCGCCTGGCTCGGCGCTCGCGAAGCCGATGCCGATGCCGATGCCGCGGGCGTGTTGAATCTTCAAGCGATCAGTGGCGATACGGTTTCACTGGGCGTCGAGCGCATCGCAGTGCGCATACCCACCCTCGCCGCTCTCGCAATCACAGCACTTGGCGCGGCGGGTGCTGCCGCGCTCTCGGCAGTGGTTGCGGTGTTCTGGACACCCACCCTCGGCGACAGCGCCCTTTACACCGAAGACCAATTGCGCGCCCTGAAACAAGCCCGCACCCGCGTGCGCCTGCGTGTTGAACAGCAGGCAGACGGCAGTCTCAAGGGCTACGGCTTTTACACCGGCAAGAACCGCGATTGGGAAATGGTTGATGTCGTGCAGTTCAGCGCGCGTGGTAGTCAGTTCATCGCGGATCTGGGCGAAGGTATCGAACTGATCTGGACGCCGGCGGTGGATGGCTCCGACATCCTCGGCATTCCTGCCTTGGAGGCTGCACCGCAAGCACCGCATATCTGGGTGTATCCGCCGACGAAAGCGGCGGACGGGATTCTGGTGAATCCGGTTTATCCGCCGGAGTACCGGGATTTCATTTTGGTGTTTCCGGTGGGTTCGGGGGTAAAACCGTTATACGTTGTACTGAACACAACACGCAAAGGCTTGGCGCCTGCTGGCCATAGCTACCACGGACCGCCGACTACAGAACAAATCACCGCATTTCCAGAATTGAAAAAAGTTAAAGACAAGAATCCCGTCCAGGGCGGAGGTGGACTTCGTAAACGCTGGACAGATGCCAAGGGAAGGAGAATTTACGAATGGGATTCGAGGCATGGAGAGTTAGAAATGTACCGAAGTGATGGAACTCACCTAGGAGCCTACGATCCCTACACAGGAGAGCAACGCGAAGGGCCTATAAAAGAAAGAAGCATTAAAAAAAGATATCTGTGAGGAAGAGATGGGACTGAAACTGAGAATGGAGTGGTACGACACAGCATCCCTGCAATTCCAGGGCGAAGAGCTTTCAAAAGATCTGGGAGAGGATGAATCAGTACTTAATGCCTTAGGCATTCCGGTGGAGGGCAACATCAATAATGGCAGCTTCAACGTCGTCGAGAACTGGGTCGCGACCATTCAGCCGCACTTTCAACATCAAATCGCTCTGAGTACCAACGACTATCAAATTTCGTTTGATTACAGTTAACACCGAAAAACAGGCTATTTAACTGAATGCGCTACCTTTCGAACGGCTTTTATCCTGATGACGCTCAAGATGACTTGAATTGGAACCCGGAGAGCTGTTGTTGATTACAGATCAAGTCAATGCGCTGAAAACTCTTCTCAAAGATAGCCTCCCGAAGGGTTTGGAGTTCTTCATGGGCACCTGTGCTGATTACTGATTTACCGAATTTGAAGCAAAAAACAAAACCCCGATCAGTCACCTGATCGGGGTTTTCTTTAACCTACCTTCCGCTTAGTGCGAAACGCGGCTGGTCCCGCCAACGGTGGAGATGCGTACGCGCTCGCCAACACGGAACACTTCATTCTCCTGAACCTGCTGCACGTAGGCGCGCATGCTGCCATCGTCTTCGCGCACGGTGATTTCCACGCCTTGGGTACGGGTCAGGCCTTCTTCAGTAGCCGAGCCGATCAGGCCGCCCGCCACCGCACCGATAACGGCTGCCACGATGCTGCCTTTGCCGCCGCCGATGGCGCTGCCGCCGACACCGCCAACCACTGCGCCTGCAGCGCCGCCGATCGGGGTCTTGGTGCCTTCGATTTTCACCGGGCGCAGGGATTCGATGGTGCCCATGCGAATCGTCTGCACGCGACGCGCTTCGTCACGGGAGTAGGAGTCACCGGTCAGGCTCGATTGGCAGCCGGTAAGCAACATCGCCATCGTGGAAAAGGAAGCAACCAGCAGAACAGACTTACGCATAGCATCAACTCCAAAGAAACATATATTCATTAAACTCCGCGGCTTGACGCCTGTCACGACACCGCCCGGATAAATTGGCTTTCATTCAGGCGCGGTACAGACACCTGCTTTACCTGAGGTAGCCACTACAGTAGCGCCAAATTACCGATTCTGCGCCACGGACACCAAGGATTTTCATGGATTACTTCATCATTGTCGTCACCACCGTCGCCGGTTTGTACTTCCATTGGTGGCTGTACGTACGGATCAAGCGCTGGATGGATCGCGACCTGGCATTGTCACTGGCCGGCAAGGACGAAGGCAAACGCGCCTTCATGCTCGAACGGTTGGCCCAGGCTCAGGCGCAAAGAATCAAGCGTCGAGACCTGCCGAAGTGGCTTGAGGCCGCTTCGGCAGGCTATCCCGCTCGGTAGACTGCCTAGGGTGCCAGACGTTCAAGAATCCAGTCGGTGTCCTTCAAACGGTAGTTGAGGCGATCGTGCAGACGGCTCGGACGGCCCTGCCAGAATTCGATGCGCTCGGGCAGCAAGCGGTAACCGCCCCAGTGCTCCGGGCAATCAGGCTGGGTATCGCTGAAACGCTGCTCGGTAGCCTTGAGCAGATCTTCCAGCTCTCCCCGCCCGTTGATCACCCGGCTCTGCGGCGACGCCCAGGCGCCCAGACGACTGCCGAGTGGTCGCACCTGATAATACGCATCGGACTCTTCAGGCGTGACCTTCACTACCCGGCCTTCGATGCGCACCTGGCGCTCCAGGGTCGGCCAGAAGAAGGTCATGGCG
Organism: Pseudomonas sp. NPDC087598; assembly: GCF_044743525.1. Classification (NCBI taxonomy): domain Bacteria; kingdom Pseudomonadati; phylum Pseudomonadota; class Gammaproteobacteria; order Pseudomonadales; family Pseudomonadaceae; genus Pseudomonas; species Pseudomonas sp. NPDC087598. The sequence continues at coordinate 17,150 of NZ_JBIUWQ010000012.1, forward strand.
GCAAACGGATTGGCCGCCAGATGCTGGCCCTTGGCACTGTCGTAGTTGGTGAAGAAGGTGAAACCCTGTTCGTCCAGGCCCTTGAGCAGCAGAATGCGGCAATGCGGACGCCCGTCCGCATCGACCGTGGCCAAGGTCATGGCGTTGGCTTCCACCGGCGCCTGTTCGGTTTTCACCGCATCAGCGAACCATTGGTGGAACAGCGCGAACGGCTCGGCCGGAGCTTGCGCCTCGGTCAAACCATCCCGGGTGTAATCACGACGCATATCTGCCAGAGCCTGGGTCATGGCGCAGTCCTTTTCGTTAGCGAATCACTTTTTGGTGGAGTCGGCAGCGGCGACTTTCTTGTCGGTCGCGGCGGCTTTGGCGGGTGCGGTTTTCTTCGCGGGAGCCTTGGCTGGGGCCTTTTTCGCCGGAGCTTTGGCAGCGGCTTTCTTGGCTGGAGCCTTTTTAGTGGTCGGTACAGCGGCTTTCTTCGCAGCTGGCGCCGGTGTCACCGGTTTGGCCACTGGCTTGACGTCTTGCGCTGCGACCATGGTCACAGGCTTCGGCGCCGGCATGTTGTACTTGCTCAGCAGCGCAACCATGGTGTTTTGCGGAGTCACCAGCAATTCAACCCGACGGTTCAAGGCACGGCCTTCAACGCTGTCGTTGGCGGCACGCGGTGCTTCCGAGCCCATACCGCGCAGCATCAGGCGATCACGTTGCAGACCGCTGAGGCGGAAGATCGCCGCAATGGCCTGGGCACGCTCCTGACTCAATTTGATGTTGGCTGGCGCAGCACCGCTGGAATCGCTGTGGCCCAGTACCAACACCGCAGTTTTCGGGTCGGCCTCGAGGATTTTCGCCACGCGGGTGAAAGGGCCGAGGGTTACTGGCAGCAGCATCGCCGGGCGATCCGGGTTGAACGAGCCTTCGACCGGCGCGGTCACGACCAGCACGTTGTCGCGGCGTTCGAGTTGTAGATTGCTGTCAAGGATCGCAGTACGCAGACGCGGCTCATAGTCATCGAGCCAGGCTTGAGTGACTTTCGGGTCCGGCATCGGCACGACTTTGGCGGTGTCCTGATCCTTGCCGCCGAACGGCCACCACCATTTGCCGCCCTTGTCGGCATCGGCTTTGGCCACCTCAACCGGTTTGGCTGCGGGCTTAGCTTCGGGCTGGGTGTCGGCCTTGGCGGTCGAATCATCCGAGCCAAACGGCCAGTACCATGGGCTGCTGCTTTCAGTCTTGGCAACCGGAGCAGTGGCAGCAGGCTTCAACGGGGCCGGAGCCGGCTCTTTGGCTGCGACTTTGTCGGAAGACCCGAACGGCCACCAGCTACCGCCGTCCGCATCGTTTTTAGGAGTCTGTGCGCAACCGGTGATCGCCACACACAGGGCCAGGGCGAGAGTCTTTTTAGATGACATTGAAAATCCACAAAATGAAGTAATTAAAAAATCAGAGCACTTTCGCCCGGATAAACAGTCGCTTTTAATCGAAAATTCTGTCGAGGTTCCGGCCCTGGAACCTCTGATGACGCTTTACAGACAAGTGGCAAGCACCCGCGCGAGCTTCTGCGCACGCGGATCCATCAAGACGTACGGCCCAAGGGTATTTGTCACAAAACCAAACGCGACATCATGCTCAGGGTCAGCAAAACCGATGGAGCCGCCCGCGCCCGGATGGCCGAATGCCCGTGGACCGAGGCCGTAAGTGGCGTTGGCGACATCCGGTTGATCGAGCATGCAGCCGAGACCGAAACGGGTTCGGGTCAGCAGCGTTTTGTCTTCGCCAAGGCTGTGCTCGCGGGTCAGCTCTTCAAGCATGTCGCTTTCCAGCAGGCTGCCGTCGAGCAGACCGGCGTAGAAACCGGCCAGACTGCGCGCATTGCCGTGGCCGTTGGCCGCTGGTTGCTGCATGCGCCGCCACTCCGGTTTGTTGGTGCTGGTAAGCACCGACGGTGGGTTGGTGAAGGCGCGGGTGGTCATCGCGGTGGGTTCGCGCATGGTCACTTGCAACAGGCGTTGAGCGGCGGCGTCACCGGCATTGCCCTTGCCCCGGGCGATATGCGCGACACGGTGGAATTCTTCGTCAGCCAGGCCGACATGGAAGTCCAGACCCAACGGTTTGGCCACTCGGGCGACGATCGACTCCCCCGGGCCACGACCGTCTGCCCGACGGAGCAATTCGCCGATCAGCCAGCCGTAGGTGATCGCGGCATAACCATGACCAGTGCCCGGCGTCCACCACGGCGCTTCCGCCGCAAGGGCGTCGACCATGGTTTGCCAGTCGTAAAGGGCTTCGGGCGCCAGCAGTTCGCGCAGGGCCGGCAGACCGGCCTGATGGCAGAGCAACTGGCGCAGGGTCACGGCCTCTTTGCCGGCCGCAGCGAACTCCGGCCAGTAGCGGGCGACCGGAACATCCAGTTGCAACTTGCCCTCGGCGACCAGTTGCAGCGCAGTGACGGCGGTGAAGGTTTTGGTGCAGGAGAACAGGTTGGCGATGGTGTCGCTGTGCCAGGCCTCGGCGCCGTCCTTGTCGGCAGTACCGGACCAGAGGTCGAGGACAGTTTCTCCGCCGACCTGAATGCACAAGGCTGCGCCGCGTTCCTGGGGATCGTCGAACAGTGCGGCGAAAGCCTCGCGCACCGGCTCGAATTGAAGCTCGTAATGTCCCTGAATCTGCACCCGCAACTCCCCCGCGAAAACGCTCTACAAAGTGGCCCGCATTGTTCCAGCCCTTGAGGGATTTGGGAACAGCTGCGGGCCCGACGGTCAAATCAACAACGAGATCAAAAGATCGCAGCCTGCGGCAGCTCCTACAAGAAGAGTGAATCCAATGCAGGCGGCGATCCTGGCGATATCAGCTGTTAATGACCATTGCCCGAATGCCCGCCCGCATGTCCGGCCCCCGGGCCTTTTCCGGCTTCGCCCTTGCGCCCGCCTTCAGCTTCATGACCGGCGACCGCTGCGGCTTTCTCAGCCTCTTTACCGAGCTGTTCAACTGCTTGCAAATTGCCCTTGCGCACGGTTTCAACAAAGCCCTGATATGGCAGATCGGTAATCCCCACCAGACCGAAATGCCCGTTCTCGCCATCGAGCAGACGCCCGGTCACCGGTTGATCCAGATACTGGAACCAGTGCACGCCGACAATCGACGGTTCACTCAAGGCCTGTTTGAGGAAGTTGGCATACGCTGCGCCGCGATCTTCTTCCTTGGCCAGTTGCGTCACGCCGCCCCAGAACGGGCCACGATCAGTGGAGCCGAAGTTGAACTCGGTGATCAGCACCGGTTTGTCCAGCGCGTTCAACGCGGCAAAGTCATAGCCGTCCTGCGGTTTCAGCGTGTACATGTTGAAACTCAGCACATCGCAATATTGCGCGCAGGACGCCACGGCCTCCGGGGTGCTGATGGCGAAGCGACCGCCGAGCAGCAACTGATTCGGCGCGTGCCATTTCAGCGAGTCGGAAATGGTCTTGAAGTAGGTGTCGGCGAAGACCTTCTGGAAGTATTTGAAGTCAGCCTCGATTTCCGGGTGCTCCGGGTTGGGCAGCGGCGGCACGAAACCCGGATCTTCCATCAATTCCCACGCCGGCAGATCAATGCCCCAGGCCTTCGACAGCCCCGCCTGATTACGGTACTTGTCACGCAGTTGCTTGAGGAAGGCGCGTTTGGCCGGCACGTCGGTGGTCATTTTCAAGGTGCCGTAAGCCAACGCGTAGCGCGATTTCGGATCGTCGCCGGGACCGGCCCAGGCCAGCTCGTTATCGGCGAAATAGCCGATCAGCCACGGATCGTCGCGGTGATCACGGGCGGCAATGGCCACGGCGCGCTCAGTGGCCATGGCAAAGCGCGGATCGAACGGGTCGGGCATGCCGCCCCACCAGTCGCTGCCGGTGCTGATGCTGGTGTAATCGCCGACGATCGACAGCGGCAAGGTGTAGGGCACGCGGTCGGCGTCACCCAGCGCATCGGCACTCCAGTTGCCGATCGTGTTGAAACCCCAGGCTTGCAGGCGGTCAAGGGTGTGGCTAGTCCATTGCGGCTCATCGACCGTGGTTTTGCACGGCGCGCTGACGGCTTGATCGGCCGTTTTTTCGTTTGCAGTCGCCGCCACCGCGTCGGTTTTCGCCGCTTCGGCGACACCGGACTTCGCTTCGCTGGCACCTGCTACCGGCTCTGCGGCTTTCGCGGCAGTTTCTTCCGCCGCGCCAGCCTTGGCCGCTTCAGCGATTCCGGCCTTGCTGTCGCTGTCCGGTGTGCAGGGCTCGCCGTACAGACGTTGCAGGTTGGCGGCATAGAAATCGTACCAGCGCCCATTGCCGTAGCCCCGGCCCTGATCGGCACCGTTGCCGCCACGGTTGTCGCCTTCACCGAAGTGGATGGCGAGGGGATCGCCGGTTTTTGGCAGGGATTCGAACATGTATTCACGACCCGCCACGTAGGTCTGGTTGACCTCGGGGCTGACGGTGTTGACGCCGAGGGAGTAAAACGGATGCCCTTCGGGTGTCACCAGATACCAGCGACCTTCACGTTTTTCCGTGCGGAAGAAACCACTGGCCTTGAACGCCGGGCCTTTGTTCCAGCCGCCGAACTTGTCCAGCGAGGACTTCTCGCGCTCGGCCAGCCAGGTTTTCAGCTGTTGCTGTTCCTTGGCGGCGGCAGATTTCAGTTGTTCGTCAGTGGCGATTTTTTCCGGCCATTTGCTGCGGGTCGACTGACCATAAGCGTCGACCAGATTGCCGTACACCGCTTGCGTGACCGCCTCGCCGTCCTGCACGCCAAAGCGTTCGAGCAGCAGGCTCTGGGCAACTTTCGGCTGATCCATCGACAGACTCACCGATACGATTTGGCTGCGGTCGATTTCACCGCTGCTGCTGGCCAGCAGAATGCGCTGACCATCGACGGTCATCGGCATCGGCGGCCCGGCCTTCATGCCTTGGCTCAGTGGCGTGGTCGCCACCAATGGCACCAGCAAGGTTTGCGCCGGACCGGCCGGCAGGTCGACGCGACTGGTCAGCGTCTGGCCATTGTTGCTCTGGATCTGCACATAGACCGTCACGGCCCAGTTCATCGCACTCTGCAGGCGCAGGCTCATCATGCCGGACTGCGACCAGTCCCAGGCGCCGGCCTGCGGAGTCAGGCGCAACGTCGGGCGGGCCACCGGGTTGAACGTCACCCGGCGCAGCACTTCACCCTCAGGGGTTTGTTCGGCGTTGGCTTGCGGCAGGTCGGCGTTTTCCGTGGTGATTTTCACCACGTCGGCGGGACGGACAAAGTTGAACAGCGTCTGCTGGCCAGCAGGCGCCGCCAGCAACGGGGCGGCGAAGATCAAGGCAAACACGGCAGGCAACGAACGGCGGATCATAAGAACGGAGTTCTCCCTAACGACCAAAAGGCCAATGGAAAAGCGTTGGCAGAGAGATAGACAGCGCGGCGGGCAAAACTGCCCACCGATGTCTCAGGATATTTCACGACGGAATGGAGGCAACGCATTGAGGATCGCCTTGCCGTAGCGCTGGGTCACCAGACGCCGGTCGAGCAAGGTGATGGTGCCGCGGTCTTCTTCGGTACGCAGCAGACGGCCACAGGCCTGAACCAGTTTCAGCGAGGCGTCCGGCACCGAGATCTCCATGAACGGATTGCCGCCCCGGGCTTCGATCCACTCCGACAGTGCGGCCTCGACCGGATCGTCCGGCACCGAGAACGGGATCTTGGCGATCACCACGTGTTCGCAATACGCGCCCGGCAAGTCGACGCCTTCGGCAAAACTGGCGAGACCGAACAGCACGCTGGAATCACCACCATCGACCCGCGCCTTGTGCTTGTTCAGAGTTTCCTGTTTCGACAGGTTGCCTTGAATGAACACTTGCTTGCGCCAGTCGCGGTCGAGACCGTCGAACACGTCCTGCATTTGTTTACGCGAAGAAAACAGCACCAGCGTGCCTCGCGAACCTTCGACCAGGTCCGGCAACTCGCGGATGATCGCCGCGGTGTGAGCAGCGGCATCACGCGGGTCGGCCTTGAGATCCGGCACCCGCAACACGCCGGCGTCGGCGTGATGGAAAGGGCTCGGCACCACGGCGGTGACGGCTTTTTTCGGCAGGCCGGCACGCATACGGAAGCGGTCGAACGTGCCCAGCGCAGTCAGCGTTGCCGAGGTCACCAGGCAGCCGTACGCGACGTTCCACAGGCTGCGGCGCAAGGTTTCCGCCGCAAGGATCGGGCTGGCATTGACCTCGATATCGAACAGCGAACCGCTTTCGGCCAACGTCAGCCAGCGCGCCATCGGCGGGCTGTCTTCGGGGTCTTCGGCGGTGAACGCGGTCCACAACTCCCAGTTGCCGGAGGTGCGGGACAACAGGCTGCCGAACAGTGGGTACCACTCTTCCGCCTGATTGCTGGCGATGCCGATGTTGACCTCGCCATCCATGCCTTCCTTGAGCAGGTCGGTCAGGCGGGTAAACAGATCATTGAGACGGGAAAAGCCTTTCTTCAGCTCGATACCCATTTCACGCATGTGTTCAGGAATAACCCCGGCGACGAAACGATGGCGTGGCCGCTCACGCCCTTCGACGTCTTCACCGGGTTTGAAATCGGCAATCTGCTCGCACGCGGTAAACATGAACTGCTGCTGGGTCTTGATCTCGCGCGCCAGTTCCGGCACTTGCTCGATCAACTTGCCGAGATCGCCCGGCAGCGGATGCTGGGCCAGCAGTTTGGTGAGATTCTTGGCGGTGGTTTCCAGCCAGTCGGCGGTGGAGCGCAGGCGCGTGTAATGGGCGAAGTGGCCGATGGCCTTGTCCGGCAGGTGGTGGCCTTCGTCGAACACGTAAATGGTGTCGCGCGGGTCGGGCAACACCGCGCCGCCGCCCAATGCCAGGTCAGCCAGGACCATGTCGTGGTTGGTGACGATCACATCAACCTTGCCCATGCCTTCGCGAGCCTTGTAGAAGGCGCACTGGCCGAAGTTCGGGCAATGACGGTTGGTGCACTGACTGTGATCAGTGGTCAGGCGCGCCCAGTCGGCGTCTTCCAGCGCATTGGGCCAGCTGTCGCGGTCGCCGTCCCATTTATTGCCGGCAAGCTTTTCGATCATGCTGGTGAAAAGCTTCTGACTGGCCTCATCGACCTCGATCTTGAAGCCTTCTTCTTCGAACAACTGCGCAGTGGCAGTTTGTGCGTGGCCTTCCTGCAGGAGCATGTCGAGTTTGGACAGGCACATGTAGCGGCCACGGCCCTTGGCCAAGGCAAAGCTGAAGTTCAGCCCGCTGTTGCGCATCAGGTCGGGCAGATCCTTGTAGACGATCTGCTCTTGCAGCGCGACGGTCGCGGTGGCGATCACCAGCCGTTTGCCCGCAAGCTTGGCTGTCGGGATCGCCGCCAGGCTGTAGGCCACGGTTTTGCCGGTACCGGTGCCGGCTTCCACCGCGACAATCGCGGGGTCGCCACTGCGCCGGCCTTCGTCGTCGGTATCGATATCTCCGAGGACTTTGGCGATTTCAGCGATCATCAGGCGCTGGCCGTAACGCGGCTTGAGGCTCTTGGCTTCAAGAAAACGCGAATAGGCGCCCTGGATCGTGGTTTTGAGTTCAGTGCTGATCATTGAGTGTCGGGCGCAAAAACGCTGGATAAATTTTCAGTGGTTCGGATCGACCGCTATCATACCCCGCTAATCAGTCCCGCGCAGAACGGAGTACCCCAATGACACCTTTTAGCCTCGTTTACCCCCTGCATGTCCTCTCCGCACTGGTGTGGGTCGGCGGCATGTTTTTCGCCTGGATGGTCTTGCGTCCCGCGGCTGTGAAGGCCCTCGACGGCCCTGCCCGACTCACGCTCTGGGTGGAAGTGTTTCAGGGTTTTTTCCGCTGGGTTTGGGTCGCGGTGATCCTGTTGCCGATCAGCGGCGTGGGCATGCTGCATTTGCAGCAGGTCGGATTCGAAACCGCACCGAAGTATGTGCAGGTGATGATCGGGTTGTACGTGGTGATGACGGCGCTGTTTATCCGGATTCAGGGGTTGATGCTGCCGGAGTTGCGCAAAGCGGTTGAAGCGAAGGACTGGCCGGCAGGTGCGGCGGTGCTAGGGCGGATTCGCCGGGTGGTGGGGCTTAATCTGATTGTCGGACTGGTATTGGTGGCGATTGTCGCCGCAAGACCGATGTTCTGAACCGCAATGTTTCAACCAAAGCAAACACTTATTGTGGCGAGGGAGCTTGCTCCCGCTGGGCCGCACAGCGGCCCCTGATCCGGGCACCGCGTTTCTTCTGGATAAATGCGACAGCTGATTTTGGGGCTGCTTCGCAGCCCAGCGGGAGCAAGCTCCCTCGCCACAGGTGAGTAGTGTTCTTTAGAGGCGTTGCACGGTCACGGCACCTGCCGCACCCACCGGACCTGGCTGACCATCGGCGCCGATTTTGCCATTCTTGCCGCCATCGGCGCGATACACCAGGCAGCCTTTGGATTTGCCACCCTTGCCCGCCTTGCCGCCAACGCCCGCCGGGCCACCGGCACCGCCGGCCACATTGACCTTGATCAACTCGGCCGGAAACTCGCGAGGCACTTCAATGCGCACCAGCCCGCCCGGCGCACCCGGTTGACCATCACTGCCGTCACTGCCATCCGCGCCGTGCCCGGCCGAGCCATAAGTGCAGCCCGGATCTTCACCATTACCGCCATCCAGACCGACAAAACCCGGCGCCCCTGTGCCGCCACGGGCATCGACCAATAGCTGCGGCGCATTCAATGCCTTGAATTGCAGATTCAGATTGCGCCCTGCCCGGGCGGCTTTTTCATAGGTGCCCGGCGCACCGCGCGCGGTGATCTGACTGCCTTCGCTGAACTCTGCGCGAGCAACCTTCATGTCCAGCGCCTGTGCACCCGGAACGATGGCGATACGTGCTTCGTGACCGAGGCGCAACTCACCGACGCTCAGTTCAGTGACGTTGGCGGGGATCAGCAAGGTGCCGTAATCGGCCACTTCCAGGCGTTCAAGCTGCAAAGCGCCGGTATTACTAGGCAGACGCATCAGCGAGTTGGTTTCGACGCTGACCACCTGAGCACAGGCCAATGGGCTGATAAAAGCAACGAGCAGACACAGTTTACGCATGGGAAGAAGACTCCGGAGCGGCCGGGGCCGGGATGGTTAGCAGATGGAATACGCCGAACAGCAGGATGCGGCCACGGTCACGCCAAGGGTGCGGACGCCCCTTGAGGCTGCGATTGCACAGCAGCACTTCGAGCACATGGACCGTTAACAGCAGACCGCCGGCCAGATTGACCAGCAGATGCAGCGGATGAACAAAGGGTACAAGCTGATTGGCCAGCACCACACAGCAGAACAGCAGGGTCAATAACCGCCCCAGCCCCCAGAACACTTTCATACGCTCCCCCGTGTTGCGAATTATTCTTTGGGCGCACAGTAACGGCTTCTGCGGGGGTTAAGCCAGAGGGAAAAATGAAAAAACCTTGGCGAACCGCCAAATGGCTGCCGGATTGACGATGATCGCCCCGGCAGCTCTAGCTCGCGGACTACAGACCCATCCTAGCGATTGATGTGCAGCTCTACCCGACGGTTTTTCGCGCGCCCCTCATCGGTCGCGTTATCCGCCACCGGCTCGCTTTCGCCACGCCCTTCACTGGTCAGTTTGTTCGGCGCCAGGCCCTGACTCAGCAGATACGCCGCCACGCTGCTGGCGCGCCGTTCGGAAAGTGCCTGGTTGTAAGCATCCGAGCCCTTGCTGTCGGTATGACCGATAACCTTGATGCTCACCACGTCGGCATTGCGCAGTTTGTCCATCAGCGTGTCGAGCTGGGCTTTCGCCGCCGGCGTCAGGTCGGACTTGTCGAAATCGAAGAGCACGTTGCCGGCATCGCTCAAGGTGATGACTTCGCTTTGCGGAGCCGGTTCGACAGGTTTCTGTGCCACCGGATATTGCGGCAGTGGACAGCCACGGTGATCGACCGGGGTGTTGGCCGGGGTATCGGGGCAACGGTCGCGGCGGTCGAATACGCCGTCGCCGTCTTCATCGCCGTCCTGGGCATAACAGATCAGTCCGCCGGTAAGAATCCCCAGCGCCGCGCCGCCACCGGCCCAGCCGCCACTTTCGATGGCGCCGAGACCGCCACCGACCAGTCCGCCAATAAGGCTGCAGATCGGCCACGTACGTTGATTGAGGGGTGCAGTGCCATCGCTGTGGGTGGCGCAACCGGTGAGCAAGCTGCCTAGCAGCAGCACCGGCAAGACGGACCTTGAGAAAACAGTCATTGTGAAAGCTCCTGTGTCACCGGCCCATACCGGTTACACAGGAGTAAAGACCCGCATCCGCGACTGCACAAGCCGCGGATGCGAGAGGGCTAGCGGACGATTTTGATTTCGGTACGACGGTTTTGCGCACGACCGTCAGCTGTTTTGTTGTCGGCGACTGGCTGGCTTTCACCCATACCGGACACCGAAACGAAGCTGGCGCGTGGCACACCTTGCTGGATCAGGTATTCCACCACCGAGTGCGCACGACGGTCCGACAGTTTTTTGTTGTAGGCATCGCTGCCCACGCTGTCGGTATGACCGGTCACGGTCAGTTGTGCAGTCGAGGATTCCTGTTTCAGGCGCGTGGCGACTTTGTCGAGCACTTGCTTGTCAGGGCCGGTCAACGTGGCTTTGTCGAACTGGAAGTGCACATCACGGATAACAATGGTTTCTTCCTTGACCACTACAGCTTCTTCGACCACGGGTGCAGGCGCTGGTGGTGGGCAACCGTCAGCGTCGACTTGCACGCCTTTAGGCGTGTGCGGGCACTTGTCGCGACTGTCCGGCACACCATCGCCGTCTTCGTCGCCATCACCGTGCACCCAGCAGTAAGCCGCTGCCGTACCACCGACCAGCAATGCGCCGTAGCCGGCCCATGCCGAACTTTCGGTGGCGCCGAGACCGGCGCCGACCACACCACCGACCGCCGCACAGGTCGGCCAGTCGGTTTTCTGCAAACCTGCGCAACCAGTCAACACACTGGTTAGCAGAATCAAAGGTAATGCTGTCCGAACTATGCTCATCTGGTTTTCTCCTGAGGGATCGGCTTAGAACCGATTCAGGGAGTAAAGACCGGAGTTTTAATCTCCGCCAGCAATAGGCCATTGCTGTTTGCGACCGTGTTCACAGGACTTTGGCGCATTTGCCGCAAACCTGCGCGGCAGGGCTCTTTGCCGCTGCAGTCAGGCAGGCTAGTCTTGGCGGTCTGATTGAGGAGCTTCGATGAACGTCGCCATTTCTTCCCGTACGCCGCAACAGGCGTTGGCCGCTTTGCTGGATCGTTACGCCCCGGCGCGGCTGTTGCTGATCGGTGCCAGTGAGTTCCCCGCGCTGAGCGCTTTCAAACAAGCGCATCCAGACACTTGCGTGGCTCACGCCGCGCCGGGCGCCTTGCCGGCAGAACTGGCGGCAAGGCGTTTCGATCTGGCGCTGGTGGTCGATTGCCTGGAGCACTTGCCCAAACGCGACGGCCTGAACCTGTTGGGCGGTATTCGCAATCTCAACGCCAGCCGCATCGCGGTGCTGGCGGATCTGGCGGCCAGTGGCTGGCAGGAAACCGATTTCTACTCGCTGGCGCTGCAAGCCAGCGAACGCTTCCAGCGTGACGAGCAAGTACTGACCCTGTTCACCTACGATCTGCTTGACTACAAACAAGTCCCCGACTGGCTCAATTCACGGTTCTGGGCCAATCCGGAAAACTTCGGGAAATACTGGTGGTAATGCGATGAGTACAGCCATTTGCCCTTGCGGCAGCGGCAATCTGCTGGATGCCTGCTGCGGTCATTATCACGAGGGCCATCCGGCCCCGTGTGCCGAAGCCTTGATGCGTTCGCGCTACAGCGCCTACGTGCTCGGCCTGATCGACTACCTGGTGGCGACCACCCTGCCCGCTCAGCAGTCGGGCCTTGATCGGCAGTCGATCAGTGCCTGGTGCGCGCAGAGCACCTGGCTCGGGCTTGAGGTCGAAAGCTCGGAAGTCTTCGGCGGCCAGCCGGAACACGCCTTCGTCACCTTCACTGCGCGCTGGCACGACGACCAGGGCGAACACAGCCACCGCGAGCGCTCTTCGTTCGTACAGAACGGCGGCCGCTGGTACTTCATCGACCCGACGGTGCAGTTGAAACTGGGCCGCAATGACAGTTGCCCGTGTGCCAGTGGGCAGAAGTTCAAGAAGTGCTGCGCGGGGTATTTCGGCGCCTGAGATCAAAAGATCGCAGCCTTCGGCAGCTCCTGCATTGGAATGCGTTCACATGGAGGAGCTGCCGAAGGCTGCGATCTTTTAGCGTCTAGACTGGCAGCAAAAGGAGTCAATCCATGCTCGGTCACTGGCGCACACTGAAAACCCTCACCCTGCTGCTGTTTCTCGGGCTCAGCGGCTGCGCCTCATGGTTCAGCGATGACACCCGCGACCCCGCCGTGCATCTGGTGAAAGTCGAGGTGGTGCGCGCCAAGTTGCTCGAACAGAAATTCATCCTGCACTTTCGCATCGACAACCCCAACGACAGCGACTTGACCGTGCGCGGTCTGGAGTACCGCATCCATCTGGCCGACATGCTGCTGGCTGAAGGCGAGTATGAACACTGGATTACTGTCGGGCCGAAAAGCAGCGCCTTTTACAAAGTACCGATTCGCACCAATTTGTGGCCACAGGTAAAAGAGGTGGTGAAAATGCTGAAAAGTCCCAATCAGCAGATTCCCTATCGGTTACAAGGCGAAATGGAAACCGGTTTATTCATCGCCCACTACGTGCACCTTGAGCGCAATAGCGTGATAATCCCGGCCGATTTAATTCCGGAGCAACACCGATGACTCAGCAACCTCATGTCCATGGCCCTGACTGCAACCACGATCATGATCATGACCATCATCACGATCATGGCCATGTTCACGGCCCGAACTGCGGCCACGCCCACCAGGAACCGGTGCGCAACGCCCTGAAAGACGTCGGCCGCAACGACCCTTGCCCATGCGGCAACGGCAAGAAATTCAAGAAGTGCCACGGCGCTTGATGCTCGGGGCGAAGAACGTCTTCGCCTGATCTGCCGTCTTCGCGAGCAGGCTCGCTCCCACATTTGATCTGCGTCGACCCCAAAGCTTTTGGGTCATTGCAGACTCTGTGGGAGCTGGCTTGCCAGCGATGGCGCCGGCACCTTCAACATTGATGTCGCCTGACCCACCGCTATCGCTGGCAAGCCAGCTCCCACACTTGACCGAGTTCCTTCAGTTGAAATGCAATTCAATGTGGGAGCGAGCCTGCTCGCGAAGAGGCCAGCACATTCACTGAAGACTTTTCAGCCAGCCGCCAGAATCCGCGAACAACTGACCACCGTCGCATACTCCCCGTGCAGATTCCCCAGCGACATCCCGTGCACATCTTCAGCGGTTCGCAACGTGCCGAAGTAATCGGCCTTGTCGAAGGTGAAGCAGGCATCCTCCGCCACCCAGGCATCGAACCCCAGATTGCCCGCCGTGCGCGCCGTGGACTCCACCGAGTTGTTAGTCGCCACGCCGACGATGACCAACTGCCCGATCCCCGCCGCACGCAACCGCGTCTCCAGCCCGGTGGCACAAAACGCATCCGGCACGTGTTTCTGGATCAGCCATTCGCCGTCCTGCGGCAAAAACCTTTGCTGAAACTCCACCCCTTCCTGTTCGGGCCAGAACACCGAACCCGGCTCACGTGATAGATGCTGCACATGGATGACCGGCCGCTCGTTGCGCCGCCAGAGCCCCAGCAGATCAAGGATTCGCTCTTCAGCCTGCGGATTATTGCGCCGCCCCAATCGCGGCTGCAGGATGCCTTTTTGCTGGTCGATGATGATCAGTGCTGCGTTGGCCTGAAGCTCCATGGCGATTTTTCTCACGCGCGGTCATTGAATTTTCCGCACTTGAGCATCACTTGCTTCTACTAAGCAAGTCATCGAACACACAGGACGACCTGATGCCGGCGTTTGCTGTCCGCACGTAAGCCAATTTCTGTTTTGGAGCTTTCCATGATCGACCTGTATTACTGGACTACCCCCAACGGCCACAAAATCTCCCTGTTCCTCGAAGAAGCCGGCCTGCCGTACAAAGTGCACCCGATCAACATCAGCCAGGGTGAGCAGTTCCAGCCGCACTTTCTGAAAATCGCCCCGAACAATCGCATTCCAGCCATCGTCGATCACCAGCCGGCCGATGCTGGTGAGCCGCTGTCGCTGTTCGAGTCCGGGGCCATTTTGTTGTATCTGGCGGAGAAGACCGGCCAGTTCCTCCCGAAGGATCTGCGCGGTCGGCAAACGGCGCTGCAATGGCTGTTCTGGCAAATGGGCGGATTGGGGCCGATGTCCGGGCAGAATCATCACTTCAGCCAGTTCGCGCCGGAGAAGATCCCTTATGCGATCAAACGCTACATTGACGAAACCGCCCGTTTATACGGCGTGCTGAACAAGCAATTGGCCGATAACGAATTTGTCGCGGGCAGCGAATACAGCATTGCCGACATGGCGATTTACCCGTGGATCGTCTCGCACAAGTGGCAGAGCCAGAACCTTGAGGACTTCCCGCATGTGCTGCGCTGGTTCAACCACATCAAGGATCGCCCGGCGACGGTGAAGGCGTATGCACTGGTGCAGCAGGTCAACCCGGCAAAACCCTGATCCCGAGTGAAGAGCTTTTGTGGCGAGGGGGCTTGCCCCCGCTCGGCTGCGCAGCAGTCGCAAATCCAGACAACGCCTTTTTGCTGATAAATCGCGGTGCAGGGTTTGGGAGGGCTTCGCACTCCAGCGGGAGCAAGCTCCCTCGCCACAAAAACGCTGTTATCCCTGAAGATTTGCAGTTGGTCAGGCAAATCGAGAAATAACCACTCGCCCCGCTTGCGCGGCCACCTCCTGCTCACTAACGTAGCGCCTTTACTGACGCTACCCCCCGCAGGAGCTTTGCCATGGCCTCGCCAGCCCTCACACATTTTCTTCCCCGGTTCGGCGTTGCCGCAGCAGTGGCCGGTGTCTTGAGCCTGTCCGGTTGCCAGACCTGGAACGCTCAGGACACTCTCCCGCCCACCTCCGGCGTGCAACCGCTCAAGGGGCTGGCACAGAACGTTTCGGTGCGCCGCAATGCCATGGGCATGCCGCTGATCGAAAGCAACAGCTTCCACGATGCGCTGTTCACCCTCGGCTACGTCCACGCCAGCGACCGCATCAATCAAATGGTCACCCTGCGCCTGTTGGCTCAGGGCCGTCTGGCGGAAATGTCCGGCGCGTCGATGCTCGATGCCGACCGCTACATGCGTGCGGTCAACCTGAAGAAAAGCGCCGGTGAGCTGTACAAAGCCTCGTCGCCACGCCTCAAGCGTTTCTTCGAAGTCTATGCCCGGGGCGTCAACGCCTACCTGTTCCGCTACGCCGACAAGTTGCCGGGCGATCTCGCCTCCAGTGGCTACAAGCCTGAATACTGGAAGCCGGAAGATTCGGCGCTGATTTTCGCCCTGCTGAACTTCAGCCAGTCGGCCAACCTGCCGGAAGAAATTTCATCCCTGGTGCTCGCGCAAACCGTGACCACTGACAAACTCGCCTGGTTGACCCCGTCCGCTCCGGACGAGAATCTGCCGCTGACCGAGGCCGACAAGCTGCAAGGCCTCAAGCTCAACGGGCAAATTCCCGGCCTGACTGAATTGAGCAACGCCAGTCAGCAACTGTCAGCGCTGAACCTGCTCGGCACTCAGACTTCAAACAACTGGGCCATTGCCCCGCAACGCAGCCGTAGCGGCAAGAGCATTCTGGCCAGCGACAGCCATGGGCCATTGGCCGTGCCGTCGCTCTGGAGTTTCGTGCAGATCCGCGCGCCAAAATATCAGGCGGCAGGCGTGACCGTCGCCGGTTTGCCGATGGTGCTGGGTGGTTTCAACGGCAAAGTGGCGTGGAGCATGACCAGCGTGCTCGGCGACAACCAGGACCTGTTCCTGGAAAAAATCCGTCGTCAGGGCAGCAGCCTGACCTACGAGGTCAACGGCAAATGGCAGCCGCTGGGCGTGCGCAACGAAACCTATTTCGTCAAAGGCCAGCGGCCGATTCGCGAAGCGGTGTACGAAACTCGCCACGGCGCGTTGCTCAACAGTGCTCAGGCTGCGGCGCAAGGCAACGGTTTCGGCCTGGCGTTGCAGACGCCGAGCTTTACCGATGACAAATCCCTCGACGCGTTTTTTGATCTGAGCCGTGCACAGAACGTTGAACGCGCCTCGGATGCGAGCCGCGAGATCCGCGCCATCGCGCTGAATCTGGTCTTCGCCGATGCCAGCAATATCGGCTGGCAGGTCACCGGGCGTTTCCCCAATCGTCGTGAAGGCGAAGGTTTGCTGCCCTCGCCGGGCTGGGAAGGTCGTTACGACTGGGACGGTTACGCCGACCCGATGCTGCACCCTTACGATCAGGATCCGGCACAAGGCTGGCTCGGCACCGCCAACCAGCGCGTGATCCCCCACGGTTACGGCATGCAACTGTCCAATTCCTGGGCCGCGCCGGAACGCGGCGAGCGGTTGGCGGAACTGGCCGGCAGCGGCAAGCATGACAGCCGCAGCGTGATCGCCATGCAGTACGACCAGACGACGACCTTCGCCGCCAAGCTGAAGAAAGTCTTCGAAGCGCCGGGCATGAAGCAACCGCTGAAACAGGCGATCGATGCATTGCCGGAAGCGGATCGCAGCAAGGCCCGCGAGGCGTTCACCCGGTTGATGGCGTTCGACGGCAAGCTCAGCCCGACCTCGGCGGATGCAGCCATCTATGAGTTGTTCCTGCAAGAAAGCATGAAGCAGATCTTCCTCGACGAACTCGGCCCGGAGTCCAGCCCGGCGTGGAAAACGTTTATCGCCAATGGCGATTTGTCCTACGCGGCGCAAGCCGATCATCTGCTGGGGCGCGAAGACAGTCCGTTCTGGGACGACATCCGCACACCGCAGAAAGAGGATAAAGCGGTGATCCTCGCACGTAGCCTGGCGGCGGCGATCAGTGCGGGCGACAGCCAGTTGGGCGGCGATCACAGAGCCTGGCAGTGGGGCAAATTGCACAGCTACGTGTGGAAGAATGCCGCTGGCCAGACGGTTCGTGGACCACTGGCAGCCGGTGGCGATCACACCACGTTGAACACCGCGGCGTTTGCCTGGGGTCAGGATTTCACCACTACGCGTGCGCCATCGATGCGCTTCATCGTCGATTTCGGTCAGACCGAACCGCTGATGGGGCAGAACGGTACAGGGCAGTCGGGGAATCCGGTCAGCCCGAATTACCTCAATGGCATTGATCAGTGGTTGAAGGGGCAATACATCGGCTTGCCGATGCAGCCGCAGAACTTTGACCGGGTGTATGGCAAAAACCGGCTGACCCTGATTCCGGGTAAATAAACAGCAAAATCAAAAGATCGCAGCCTTCGGCAGCTCCTACAGAGATCAATGTAGGAGTTGCCGAAGGCTGCGATCTTTCGCCGTTCAAATCTCCGAAAAATCCATAGAACTTCTGCACCCGCGCAAACCTCATAGCTAACAAGCCCCCCATTTCTGGTAACGACATGGATCTTGTTATCGCCCGCCCCGAAGGTTTGTACTGCCCCGCCGGGGATTTTTATATTGACCCCTGGCGCCCCGTCGAGCGCTCGGTGATCACTCATGCCCATGGCGATCACGCTCGTACCGGCAACCAGCACTACCTTTCCAGCAGCGCCAGTGAAGGGATTTTGCGCGCGCGTCTGGGGCAGGACATCAATCTGCAAACCCTCGCCTACGGCCAGCGCCTGACCCACCACGGCGTCACCTTGAGTTTTCACCCGGCCGGCCACGTGCTCGGCTCGGCGCAGGTGCGTCTGGAATACGGCGGCGAAGTCTGGGTCGCTTCCGGCGATTACAAAATCGAACCGGACGGTACCTGCGCGCCCTTCGAACCGGTGCGCTGCCACACCTTCATCACCGAATCGACGTTCGGCCTGCCGATCTACCGCTGGCAGCCGCAGGCGCAGGTGTTCAGCGAAATCAACGAGTGGTGGAAAGCGAATATCGCCGCAGAAAAAACCAGCGTGTTGTTCTGCTACTCGTTCGGCAAGGCCCAGCGCATCTTGCACGGCATCGACGAAACCCTCGGCCCGATCCTCAGCCACGGCGCCGTTGAACCGTTGAACCGCGTCTACCGCGACGCCGGCGTGTACCTGCCACCAACTATCTATGCCGGTGACGTGAAAAAAAGTGACCCGATCATGCGTCAGGCGCTGGTGATCGCCCC
Organism: Pseudomonas sp. NPDC087598; assembly: GCF_044743525.1. Classification (NCBI taxonomy): domain Bacteria; kingdom Pseudomonadati; phylum Pseudomonadota; class Gammaproteobacteria; order Pseudomonadales; family Pseudomonadaceae; genus Pseudomonas; species Pseudomonas sp. NPDC087598. The sequence continues at coordinate 35,401 of NZ_JBIUWQ010000012.1, forward strand.
GCCTTCGGCCGGTGGCAGCACCTGGATGCGCCGTTTCGGCGATTTCAGTGATGCCTTCGCCAGCGGCTGGATGCGCCTGCGCGGCACGCGGCGGCGGCGTGGGGTGGACCGCGGCTTCGTGCTGTCCGATCACGCCGACTGGCCCGGCCTGCTCTGGGCGATCAATCAGACCGGTGCCGAACGGGTGATGGTCACCCACGGCTCGATCGGGGTACTGGTGCGTCATTTGCGTGAACAAGGTCTCGATGCCCAAGGTTTCAACACCGAATACGGTGATGACGAAGAAGAAAACATCGCCGTTCAACCGACCATCGCCGAGATGCCCGCATGAAAGCCTTCGCCGAGTTGTACGCCGAACTCGACGCCACCACGTCCAGCAACGCCAAACTGGCGGCGATGCAAGCCTACTTCGCCCAGGCCGAACCCCAGGACGCGGCCTGGGCGGTGTACTTTCTGTCCGGCGGTCGGCCCCGGCAACTGGTGCCGGTGCGGATCCTGCGCGAACTCGCCGTCGAAGTCTCCGGGCTGACGCCATGGTTGTTCGAGGAGAGCTATCAGGCTGTCGGCGATCTGGCGGAAACCATTTCGCTGGTGCTCCCGGAAAATCTGCACAGCTCTGAAGCCGGCCTCGCCGAATGGATCGAGGACAAACTGCTGCCGCTACGCGGTGAGACGCCCGAGTTCCTTTCCCGGCAATTGCCGGCGTTGTGGGCGCAACTGGATCGGCCGAGCCTGATGTTGTGTATCAAACTGATCACCGGCAGCTTCCGTGTCGGCGTATCGAAATTGCTGGTAACCCGCGCACTGGCATCGATGGCCGGGCTCGACAGCAAGCGCGTGGCGCAGCGACTGGTGGGTTATACCGACCTGTCCAATCGGCCGAACGCGGCCAGTTATTTGAAACTGATCGCTGCCGAATCCGCCGACGAACATGCCCAGCGCGGCGGTCAGCCATACCCATTTTTCCTCGCGCATGCCTTGTCGCAACCGGTTGAAGAGTTCGAGACACTGATCGGCCCGGCGAGCGCTTGGCAGGTGGAGTGGAAGTGGGATGGCATCCGCGCGCAAGTGGTCAAGCGTGACGGGCGGTTGTGGGTGTGGTCGCGGGGTGAGGAACTGATCACCGAACGCTTCCCCGAACTCGATGTATTGGTCCACGGCTTGCCCGATGGCACGGTGATCGACGGCGAAATCGTGGTGTGGAAAAGCACCCATCCGCGCACCGAGGACGCCTTCGATCCGCAATCGCCAGAGCCACCCGCGGTGCAACCGTTCGCCCTGCTGCAACAACGGATCGGCCGCAAAACCCTCGACAAGAAAATTCTCGAAGACATACCGGTGGTGGTGCTCGCCTACGATTTGCTCGAATGGCAAGGCGAAGACTGGCGTAATCAGCCGCAGACCAAGCGCCGTGCGCAATTGGAAGAAGTCATTGCCCGCTGCAACAACCCGGTGCTGCTGCCCTCCCCGGTATTGACCGGCACCGACTGGTTTGACTTGGCCCGGCAGCGTGAAGCGTCCCGGCGCCTGGGCGTCGAGGGCATGATGCTCAAGGGCCGCGACGCTATGTATGGCGTCGGTCGCACCAAAGACATGGGCGTGTGGTGGAAGTGGAAAGTCGACCCGTTCAGTGTCGACGCGGTGCTGATTTACGCGCAGCGCGGGCATGGTCGCCGCGCCAGCCTGTACAGCGATTACACGTTCGCCGTGTGGGACGGCCCGCCGGAATCCAGTCAGCGCGCACTGGTGCCGTTCGCCAAGGCCTATTCGGGGCTGACCGACGAGGAGATGCGCCAGGTCGACAGCATCGTGCGCAAAACCACGGTGGAGAAATTCGGCCCGGTAAGCAGTGTGAAGCCGAGTCTGGTGTTTGAACTGGGGTTCGAGGGGATTGCCCTGTCGCGCCGGCACAAGAGCGGGATTGCGGTGAGGTTTCCCCGGATGCTGCGCTGGCGGCAGGACAAGACTGTGGATGAGGCGGATAGTCTGGCCACCCTGCAAGATCTCCTTGCCTGACCCCCTTTCCCGGGACACTGATCACCTATGACCTAATAAAGTAACTGTGGCGAGGGAGCTTGCTCCCGCTCGGCTGCGCAGCAGTCGCAAAACCTGAAATCCAGGTCTGTCTGGAGAAATGCGTGGGAGTGCTTCGCCCTCCAGCGGGAGCAAGCTCCCTCGCCACAGGAAATAAGTCAAACGAACTAACTTGGTGCACCTCTATCGCGATGCCCATTTCCGGGCATCAAATCGCCCTCATCCTTCCCCGCCCCACCTTTTAAAACACTTGTTCGGGATTCTGGTTCGGAAATTGCTACTTTGTATAGGTCGTACGCGTTCCAGTAACAATAATTCTGCGCCACAAGCGCTCATATTGGTTCTTAGGGATTGAATAATGAAAAAAGCATTGCTGACCCTTTCTGCACTGGCGTTGTGCATGGCCGCTGGCTCCGCGCTGGCCAAGGAATACAAAGAGCTGCGCTTTGGCGTTGACCCTTCGTACGCACCGTTCGAGTCGAAAGCGGCCGACGGCAGTCTGGTGGGCTTCGACATCGATCTGGGTAACGCGATCTGCGCCGAACTGAAGGTCAAGTGCAAGTGGGTCGAAAGTGACTTCGACGGCATGATTCCGGGCCTCAAGGCCAACAAATTCGACGGTGTGATCTCGTCGATGACCGTGACCCCGGCCCGCGAAAAAGTCATCGACTTCTCCAGCGAGCTGTTCTCCGGCCCGACCGCTTACGTGTCGAAAAAAGGTTCCGGCATCACCGCAGACGTCGCGTCCCTGAAAGGCAAAACCGTCGGTTACGAGCAAGGCACCATTCAGGAAGCCTATGCCAAAGCCGTACTGGACAAGGCCGGCGTGAAAACCCAGGCCTATCAGAACCAGGACCAGGTGTATTCCGACCTGACTTCCGGCCGTCTCGATGCAGGCATTCAAGACATGCTGCAAGCCGAACTGGGCTTCTTGAAGTCGCCACAGGGCGCCGACTATGACGTCAGCAAGCCAGTCGACAACGAATTGCTGCCAGCCAAAACCGCTGTCGGTATTAAGAAAGGTAACACTGAGCTGAAGGCGCTTTTAGATAAAGGTATCAAAGCGTTACACGATGACGGCAAATACGCCGAGATTCAAAAGAAACACTTTGGCGATCTGAATCTGTACAGCGGCAAATAATGCCCCGGCGCCCATCCTCGATGGGCGCCTTTTCCATCCGCTCAGGTTGCTGATTTATGTTCGAAACCCTCCTGCAAAATCTGGGGCTCTCCGCCTTCAGCCTCAAGGGCTTCGGCCCGTTGCTGCTGGAAGGCACCTGGATGACCATCAAATTATCGGCGTTGTCGCTGCTGGTGGCCGTATTGCTCGGCCTGCTCGGCGCCAGTGCCAAACTGTCAAAAATCAAACTGGTGCGCCTGCCCGCCCAGCTCTACACCACGCTGATTCGCGGGGTGCCGGATCTGGTGTTGATGCTGCTGATCTTCTACAGCCTGCAAACCTGGCTGACGACGCTCACCGACTACATGGAATGGGAATACATCGAAATCGACCCGTTCAGCGCCGGGGTGCTGACCCTGGGCTTCATTTATGGCGCTTATTTCACCGAGACTTTCCGCGGGGCGATCCTCGCCGTGCCGCGTGGTCAGGTCGAAGCGGCCACCGCTTACGGCCTCAAACGTGGCCAGCGCTTTCGCTTTGTGGTGTTCCCGCAAATGATGCGCTTCGCCCTGCCCGGCATCGGCAATAACTGGATGGTGATGCTCAAGGCCACCGCACTGGTGTCGATCATCGGCCTCGCCGATCTGGTCAAAGCCGCGCAGGACGCCGGTAAAAGCACCTATCAACTGTTCTACTTCCTGGTCCTCGCTGCCTTGATCTACTTGCTGATCACCAGTGCCTCGAACTTCATCCTGCGCTGGCTTGAACGCCGCTACGCCGCCGGTGCCCGGGAGGCCGTACGATGATCGAACTTCTGCAGGAATACTGGAAAGCCTTCCTTTATACCGATGGCCAGAACATTACCGGCCTGGCGATGACGATGTGGCTGCTCAGTGCCTCTATCTTCATCGGTTTCCTGGTGTCGATTCCGTTGTCGATCGCCCGGGTTTCCAGCCACTTCTACGTGCGCTGGCCGGTGCAGTTCTACACCTACCTGTTCCGCGGTACGCCGCTGTATATCCAGTTGCTGATCTGCTACACCGGTATCTACAGCCTCGCGGCGGTGCGTGCGCAGCCGATCCTCGACAGTTTCTTTCGCGATGCGATGAACTGCACGATCCTCGCCTTCGCCCTGAACACTTGCGCGTACACCACGGAGATTTTCGCCGGGGCGATCCGCAGCATGAACCACGGCGAAGTCGAAGCGGCCAAGGCCTATGGTCTGACAGGCTGGAAGCTGTATGCCTACGTGATCATGCCTTCGGCGCTGCGCCGTTCGTTGCCCTACTACAGCAACGAAGTGATCCTGATGCTGCACTCGACCACCGTGGCCTTCACCGCGACCATCCCCGACATCCTGAAAGTCGCACGGGACGCCAACTCGGCGACCTTCCTGACCTTTCAGTCGTTCGGCATCGCCGCGCTGATCTACCTGACCATTACCTTTGCGCTGGTCGGCCTGTTCCGCCTCGCCGAACGCCGATGGCTGGCCTTCCTCGGCCCGACCCACTAGGAAACCTTGTAATGCGACACCAGATCCATGACCTGCTGGCCCCGCTGCCGGGGACCGCACGACAGATCCACAGCTTCCACTTCGGCCCGGAGCAGGCCAAGGGCAAGGTCTACATTCAGTCTTCGCTGCATGCCGATGAACTGCCCGGCATGCTCGTCGCCTGGCACCTCAAGCAGCGCCTGACGGAGCTGGAAGCCGCCGGGCGCCTGCGCAGCGAAATCGTGCTGGTGCCGGTGGCCAACCCGGTCGGCCTCGAACAAGTGTTGATGGACGTGCCGCTGGGCCGTTACGAATTGGAGAGTGGGCAGAACTTCAACCGCTGGTTTGTCGACCTCAGCGAGGAAATCGGCAATGCCATCGAGGGCAAGCTGAAGGACGATCCGCAGCACAACCTCGAACTGATCCGCAGCCATCTGCGCGACGCCCTCGCCCGCCAGACCGCCAGCACGCAATTGCAATCCCAGCGCCTGACCCTGCAACGGCTGGCCTGCGACGCGGACATGGTGCTCGACCTGCACTGCGATTTCGAATCGGTGGTTCACCTCTACACCACGCCCGAAGCGTGGCCGCAGGTCGAGCCGCTGGCGCGTTACATCGAAGCGCAGGCCAGCCTGTTGGCCACTGATTCCGGTGGCCAATCGTTCGACGAATGCTTCACCCTGCTCTGGTGGCAATTGAAGGAACGTTTCGGCGAACACTTCGAGATTCCGCTCGGCAGTTTCTCGGTGACCGTCGAATTGCGCGGCCAGGGCGATGTCACGCATCCCATGGCCAGTCGCGACTGCCAGGCGCTGATCGACTACCTGATCCAGTCCGATGCGATCGTCGGCGAGACCAAACCACAACCACGCTTGCCGTACCCCGCCACGCCACTTGCCGGGGTCGAGCCGGTGACGACGCCGGTTGGCGGCTTGCTGGTGTACACCGCCACAGCGGGGCAATACATGGAGGCCGGGCAACAGATTGCCGAAATCATCGACCCGATCAACGACCGGGTCACCCCCATTCATTGCACCAGCGCCGGCGTGATGTACGCCCGCTCGCTACGGCGCATGGCCACGGCCGGCATGGTCATCGCCCACGTTGCGGGCACCGAAGCCTATCGCAGCGGCTACCTACTTTCGCCTTGAGGATGTCTGTCCCATGTACAAACTGACCGTTGAAGGCCTGCACAAAAGCTATGGCGACCATCAGGTGCTCAAAGGCGTTTCGCTCAAGGCCAAGACCGGCGACGTGATCAGCCTGATCGGCGCCAGCGGCTCGGGCAAAAGCACCTTTTTGCGCTGCATCAATTTTCTCGAACAACCCAACGACGGCGCCATGAGCCTCGACGGCAAGGCCATCCGCATGGTCACCGACCGTCACGGCATGCACGTCGCCGACGCCGATGAACTGCAACGCCTGCGCACGCGCCTGGCGATGGTGTTCCAGCACTTCAACCTGTGGAGCCACATGACCGTGTTGGAAAACATCACCATGGCCCCGCGACGGGTGTTGGGTTGCAGCAAACAGGAAGCCGATGATCGTGCGCGGCGTTATCTGGACAAGGTCGGTTTGCCGGCGCGGGTGGCGGATCAATACCCGGCGTTCTTGTCCGGCGGTCAGCAACAGCGCGTAGCGATTGCCCGAGCGCTGGCGATGGAGCCGGAAGTGATGTTGTTTGACGAACCGACTTCGGCGCTCGATCCGGAACTGGTGGGTGAAGTGTTGCGGGTGATTCAAGGGCTGGCGGAAGAAGGCCGGACCATGATCATGGTGACCCACGAAATGAGCTTTGCCCGTAAAGTCTCGAGCCAGGTGCTATTCCTGCACCAAGGTCTGGTCGAGGAAGAAGGCGCACCGGATGAAGTGCTGGGCAATCCGAAAAGCGAACGCCTGAAGCAATTCCTCAGCGGCAATCTCAAATAACGATTAACGCAGGCCCCTGTGGGAGCGAGCCTGCTCGCGAAAGCGGTCTGGCAGTCAACGATGATGTTGAATGTGACGACGCCTTCGCGAGCAGGCTCGCTCCCACAGGGATAGTCATCTAATGACGAAATTAAACTTGTTAGCAGCTACCGCGGTCACTGGAAGAACACCTCCAGAGCGCGCGCAGCCCGCATGGCGAAATCCTCCGACCTCGCAAAAACCTGGTTCAGCGCTCGCGGCTGGAAGCCGTTCGCCTTTCAGAAACAGGTGTGGGCGGCGGTCAAACGCGGCGAATCGGGACTGCTGCATGCCAGTACCGGTGCCGGTAAAACCTATGCGCTGTGGTTTGCGGCACTCAACCGCTTCGCCCGAGTCGCTCCCGTCGTTGAAACCTCACGCAAACGCAAACCGGTTGCCGAACCACTGACCGTGCTGTGGATCACGCCGATGCGCGCCCTCGCCGCCGACACCGCACGCGCCCTGCAAACACCAGTGACGGACTTGCAGATCCCTTGGAGCATCGGCCTGCGCACCGGTGACACCAGCAGTAGTGAACGTGCCCGGCAGAGCCGACGCCTGCCAACCACGCTGATCACTACCCCGGAAAGTCTGACCCTGCTGCTGGCTCGCGCCGACGCGCAAACGGCGCTGGCGACACTGCGCATGATCGTCGTTGATGAATGGCACGAACTGCTTGGCAACAAACGCGGCGTGCAGTTGCAACTGGCCCTCGCCCGCCTGCGGCGCTGGCAGCCCGACCTGATTGTCTGGGGCGTGTCCGCCACGCTCGGTAATCAATCCCACGCCGAACAGGTGCTGATCCCACAGGGCGGTGGCATCAGCGTCCAGGGTCAGAACGAAAAAGCCCTGGCGATCGACACCCTGCTCCCGCCCACCCTCGAGCGTTTTCCGTGGGCCGGGCACATTGGTCTGAAAATGTTGCCGCAAGTGGTCGCCGAGCTGGACGTGTGCGTCAGCAGTCTGGTGTTCACCAACACCCGGGCGCAGTCGGAAATCTGGTATCAGGCACTGCTTGAAGCGCGGCCGGATTGGGCCGGGTTGATCGCGCTGCATCACAGTTCTTTGTCGCGCGACACCCGCGACTGGGTTGAGCAGGCCTTGAAGGACGGGCTTTTGAAAGCGGTGGTGTGCACCTCCAGCCTTGATCTGGGGGTGGATTTCCTGCCGGTGGAACGCGTGTTGCAAATCGGTTCAGCCAAGGGCGTCGCCCGGTTGATGCAACGCGCCGGGCGTTCCGGGCATGCCCCGGGCCGCACCTCGCGGGTGACGCTGGTGCCGACCCACAGCCTTGAAGTGATCGAAGCCGTCGCCGCCCGTGATGCCGTGGAGCAGCGACGCATCGAACCACGCCTGTCACCGCAAAAGCCGCTGGATGTGCTGGTGCAACATTTGGTCAGCATGGCGCTGGGCGGCGGATTTTTACCCGATGACCTGTACGAAGAAGTCCGTGGCGCCTGGGCCTATCGTGACCTGACACTTGCCGATTGGGCGTGGGCGCTGGCGTTCGTACGCCATGGCGGGATGTCTCTGACGGCGTACCCGGATTACCGTCGAGTCGAACCCGACGAGCACGGTATCTGGCGTGTGCCCGATGCACGTCTGGCGCGACGGCACCGCATGAGCATCGGCACCATTGTCAGCGACGCGAGCATTCAGCTGAAATTCTGGAGCAAGGGTGGTGGCGGCAAGCAATTGGGCAGCGTCGAGGAGGGCTTTATCGCACGACTCAAACCGGGTGATGGCTTTCTGTTCGCCGGGCGTTTGCTGGAGTTGGTACGGGTGGAAAACATGACCGCTTACGTCAAGCGCAGCAGCGCGAAGAGAGCCGCGGTACCCCGCTGGAATGGCGGGCGGATGCCGCTCTCCAATGAACTGGCGCAAGCAGTGGTGACGCGCTTCACCGCTGCCGCACACGGTGAGTTTTCCGGGCCGGAAATGCAGGCGTTACGCCCCTTGCTGGAAACCCAGGCACGCTGGTCTGGCCTGCCCGCAACCAACAACTTACTGGTCGAGGTGCTCAAGTCCCGCGAAGGCTGGCACCTTTTCCTCTACCCGTTTGCCGGGCGTCAGGTGCATCTGGGGCTCGCCAGCCTGCTGGCGTGGCGCATCAGTCAGCGTCAGCCGGTGACGTTCTCGATTGCGGTCAACGATTACGGTCTGGAGTTGCTCAGTGCCACGCCAGTGGATTGGTCGCGACAACTCGATGCCGAGCTGTTCAGCGCCGAGCACTTATTACGCGATGTCCTCGCCAGCCTCAACGCGGGCGAACTGGCCTTGCGGCGTTTTCGCGAGATCGCGCGGATTGCCGGGCTGGTGTTCTCCGGCTACCCCGGCGCGCCGAAAAGCACCCGCCAGGTCCAGGCCTCCAGCGGATTGTTTTTCGAAGTGTTCAAGCAATACGACGCCGATAACCTGCTGCTGGCTCAGGCCGGGGAAGAAGTCCTTCGGGAAGAACTGGATATTCGCAGGCTGGAGCAGACACTGGAGCACATCAATCAAATGAATCTGGACGTGCATCAGATCAAACGCCCTACGCCGCTGGGGTTTCCCCTGCTGGTTGAGCGTATGCGCGAGAGCATGAGCTCGGAGAAACTTGCGGATCGGATCAGACGGATGGTCGGTGATCTGGAAAAATCCGCTGATAAGGGTAGCCCGGCATGAACGCGCCCTACCCTGTACGCCTGGCCGGTGAAGAGCTGTGGCTGCTACCGGAAAAAGCCCTGTATTGGCCGGCGCAGCAAGCCCTGCTGATCGCCGACGTGCATTTCGGCAAGGCGGCCGCCTATCGCAGCCTCGGGCAGCCAGTCCCTCAAGGCACGACGGCGAGCAATATTGCGGTGATTGATCGATTGCTGGCGAAACTGCCCTGCCGGCAACTGATATTCCTCGGTGACTTCCTGCATGGCCCCGGCTCACACGTGGTGGGCACTCTGAGCGCGCTGGCTGAATGGCGCTCGCGCCACATTGATCTGCCGATGACGCTGATTCGTGGCAATCACGACAAACGCGCGGGTGATCCGCCGGTATCGCTGAACATTCGCGTAGTGCCGGAGCCGCTGTTGCTCGGGCCATTTGCGTTACAACACGAACCCGATCCGCACCCGGAACGGCATGTATTGGCCGGTCATGTACATCCGGTCTATCGGCTGCATGGCAAGGGGCGGCAGAGCTTGCGCCTGGCGTGTTTCAGATTAGGCGAGCGCATCAGCCTGATGCCGGCATTCGGCGCGTTTACCGGTGGTTATCCGGTCGAGCGTGAAGACAGCTGCAGGATTTTCGTCATCGGCGACAACGAAATATGGCCAGTCAGTTGAAGTCCTGGCGGACTTCAACTGACTGGCCATGCATTTCCCATCGGGATCAGGCAACAGGTGCCGGAGGCGGCTCGTCGGGCAGGGTCGGCTCACCCGGTTCGGTCGGTTGTTCATTGGGGGTATCGGGATCAGGTTGACCAGGAATTCCGCCAGCCATGCTGATGGACGGGTGTGCCAGCAAGGACCAGGCTAAAACGCCAACCTGATTGGGCTCAAGCCTTGCCAGTTCGGCAGTGATATGCGGATCGATCTTCATAGGGCACTCCTCGGCGAAGGCCCGTTTCGGCACAAGCAAAAACGGGCAGTACACCCCATAGAGTGCCTGCCCGCCAAAGAATTCCCGACATCTGCCGGATGGATGACTCAGGTACGCGGCAGAGTCACGCCACGCTGGCCCTGGTACTTGCCACCGCGATCCTTGTAGGAAACTTCACATTCCTCGTCGGATTCAAGGAAAAGCATCTGCGCCACACCTTCGTTGGCGTAGATTTTCGCCGGCAGGTTGGTGGTGTTGGAGAATTCCAGTGTCACGTGACCTTCCCACTCAGGCTCGAGCGGCGTCACGTTAACGATGATGCCGCAGCGCGCGTAGGTGCTTTTACCCAAGCAGATGGTCAATACGTTGCGCGGAATGCGGAAGTACTCGACGGTGCTGGCCAGGGCGAAAGAGTTTGGCGGAATGATGCAGACGTCGCTGTGGATGTCGACGAAGCTGCCCGGGTCGAAGTTTTTCGGGTCGACGATCGACGAGTTGATGTTGGTGAACACCTTGAAGTGGTTGGTGCAACGCACGTCGTAACCGTAGCTCGACACACCGTAGGAGATCACTCGGCTGTCATCGCTGCCGCGCACCTGGCGCTCGACGAACGGTTCGATCATGCCGTGTTCCTGCGCCATGCGGCGAATCCACTTGTCCGATTTGATGCTCATGGCGGGTGTCCTGAATAGCGAGGTGGAAAAATTCTGTCCGGCATCTTACCGGGCGCGCCGCCACGTTCAAAGTCCGGCCTGCAATTCTCGCCGATCCCCCATGATTTACGCAGTCTGGCGACGAACCGTCACACCGCCGATCCTTAAAACAGAGAAACCTTCGCAAGAAGCATTGGCACGTCCCGGAAAAAGGGTTAAGGTGGCGCCACTGTGCTGCTTGTGTCACTGAGAATCTCTACACGATATGTTGAATTTCGATCCAACCATCTACAAGAATTTTTCCTGCTCTTTGCACTCAGTCTCGGCCAGGGTTCTTCCTGCGTCGCAGTTATCTTTGTTCAAGGAGTTACACCGTGTC
>NZ_JBIUWQ010000012.1:46608-74916 GCF_044743525.1 Pseudomonas sp. NPDC087598
AACCACAATACGGAAAACAACATTTCCTTCACTTAAAAGATATCCAATCCGACGGCTTCAAAAGCCTGAAAGAAGGCCAACAGGTTTCTTTCATCGCTACCCGCGGTCAGAAAGGCATGCAAGCTGAAGAAGTACAAGTTATCTAACTTGTAGCTTCTTTAGAAAAGAGCCCCGCCCTTAAAAGCGGGGCTTTTTTGTGGGCGCTGGTTTTTCAGGCGCAAAAAAAGATCGCAGCCTGCGACAACTCCTTCAGTAGGAGTTGCCACAGGCTGCGATCTTTTTGCTTGTGCCTTACCAGGCCACGCCAAACCCTGCGGTGTAACGGGTCTTGTTCAAGTCCGCGTCATTGGTGCCACTGATGATGTCGCGCTCGGCCTTGAGATTGAGCGAGGCCCAATCGGTGACCTTGTAGCGCAGGCCCATCTCGGCATCCAGCGCGTAGTTGGCCACATCGGACAGCGGCTTGCCGATTTCACCGTTGGTGAAGAACTCGACTTTCTTGCCAATCAGGTAGCGGTTGTAATCCCACTTCATGGCCACGGAATAGAAGTTATCCTTGCTGCCATCGCGATACTCGTAATCGGTGCGGTTGAACAACGAGCCCAGCGAGAATGCACCCAGTTCATCATCCCAGAACTGGTAGCCGGGACCGGTACCGACCACGCGCTGACGCGACAGCTCTTCAATGTGGTCGCGCTTATAGTTCAGACGGCCCTGCCAGAACCATTGATCGGTAAGGAAGCGGTCGAGTGCGTATTCAGCGCGCCAGTTGTCGGTAGTGGTTTCGTCGTCCTGCACTTCGCGGTTGTACTCGCCTTCGGCGGTATGACGCCAGCGACCGTGACGCGCCGAGGTCTTGAAGCCGACATCGTAGTCATCGGTGTCCTTCTCGGCGCGCTGATAGTCCAGCGCCAAATCGACATTGCCCTTCCACACCAGATCCTCGACTACCGGTTTCGGCTTGAGAATCTGCTGAATGCTCGCCAGCTCGACAGTTTTCGGCGCTTCACCGTTGGCCAGGGTGACCTTGCCATCTTCGGCGGCCGTCAGCGACTTGGAAACCTCACCGGTGTAGGCATCCTGCTTGACCAGCAAGTGCTGATCACTGTCCAGCGTCTTGACCTCCTTCCAGTCGATTGTGACCGCACCGGCATATTTGGTCTGGATCAACAGCTTGCCGCCATCGAACACGGTGATGGTGCCGCTCAACTTGTCACCGTTCTTCAACCAGACGGTGTCGGCAAGCAGGGGCGTGGATGCACTGAAAACAGCAAGGCACAGCAAGGATCTGGACAACATAAGCGAATCGAAGGCTCAAGTTTGCGAAAAAGGGGTCGGCATTATCTGTAGGAAAAGTTCCCTGACAAGGACTGACCGGACTATTTCTATTGAGTTCATTTCTCATCTGCCCGATGAGGGATTACGCTTAAGCCAATCAGACGATCAAGTTCAGGAACCGTGCACGTGACAGACCCGATCCACGAAGGCGACAGCGAAGCGCAAATCCGACGCACGGCGCTCTACTCGACCCTCGCCCAAGTGCCCGAAGGTAAAGTCGTCAGCTATGGTCAACTGGCTGATCTTGCCGGGTTGGGGCGCGCCGCCCGCTGGGTCGGGCGCACATTGAGCCAATTGCCCGGCGACACCAAGCTGCCCTGGCACCGCGTACTGGGCGCCGGCGGACGCATCAGCCTGCCGGTGGGCAGTCCATCCGGGGATGAACAAAGGGCGCGATTGCGCATGGAAGGCATCACCGTCCTGAACAATCGTGTGGATATTCAGCGCCATGGCTGGCGTCCGGTAGAGCACAGCGGTTAGAGTGCGCGCTTTGTTTTCGCAATCTTGAGGCAGACTTCAGACCATGCCCCGTAAAACCTGGCGCGCCGCGCTCGCCGCCTATGCCAGTCCTTCGACGCTCGTGCTGTTGTTGCTGGGTTTCGCCGCCGGCCTGCCGTACATGCTGGTGTTTTCAACGCTTTCAGTCTGGCTGCGTGAAGCCGGTGTGGCCCGTGAAACCATCGGCTACGCCAGCCTGATCGGCCTCGCCTACGCGTTCAAATGGGTCTGGTCACCGCTGCTCGACCAATGGCGCCTGCCATTGCTGGGCAAACTTGGCCGTCGCCGCTCGTGGCTGGTGCTCTCGCAGGCTCTGGTGATTCTCGGGCTGATCGGCATGGGTTTCTGTGATCCGCAGAAACATCTGTCGTGGCTGATCGCCATTGCCGTTGTCGTCGCATTCGCCTCCGCCACTCAAGACATCGCGGTGGATGCCTATCGCCTGGAAATCGCCGAAGACAACCGCCAGGCTGCCCTCGCCGCCAGTTACATGTCCGGGTATCGCGTGGCGGCACTGCTGGCGACTGCCGGTGCCTTGTTCTTTGCCGAAGGCTTCGGCTCTACCGGCTTCAACTATCAGCATTCGGCCTGGGCCGGCACTTACGCGCTGTTCGGCGCACTGATGATTCCCGCGCTGCTGACCTCGCTGCTGATGCGCGAACCGCCAGTACCGCTGCGCACACAACTGCAGGCCGGGCGCTACACCTTCATGCATCAACTGATGTCGGTGTTTGTACTGATCGTCTTGTTGGTCTCCGTACCGGCGATGTTCACCCAGCTCTACAACACCGACTTTGCCAGTGTGTTGTTCGGCGGAATGAGCCCACTGGATCTGCTGCTCGAAGACCGCGCCTTCCTGCGCGCCATTCTCTATACACTGCTCACTGGCCTGTGCCTGTCGACCATGGGCCGTCGCGGCCTCGCACCAGTGCTGACGCCGGTCAACGACTTCATTCTGCGCTATCGCTGGCAGGCACTGCTGCTGCTCGGCCTGATCGCCACCTATCGAATGTCGGATACGGTGATGGGCGTCATGGCCAACGTGTTCTACATCGACCAGGGTTTCACCAAGGATCAGATTGCCAGCGTCAGCAAGATCTTCGGCCTGATCATGACGCTGGTCGGCGCGGGCATGGGTGGTCTGCTGATCGTACGCTTTGGCATTTTGCCGATCCTGTTCATCGGCGGCGCGGCCTCGGCAGCCACCAACCTGCTGTTCGTGATGCTCGCCGACATGGGCCCGAATCTGCAGATGCTGGTGGTGACCATTTCCCTCGACAACTTCAGCTCGGGCCTGGCGACGTCGGCATTCGTTGCCTATCTGTCGAGCCTGACCAACCTGAAGTTCTCCGCCACGCAATACGCCCTGCTCAGCTCGATCATGCTCCTGCTGCCGCGCCTGATGGGCGGTTATTCCGGGGTCATGGTCGAGAAGTTCGGCTATCACAGCTTCTTCCTGATCACTGCCCTGCTCGGCGTGCCGACGCTGGTGCTGATTGCTTTGCACTGGTTCCAGGAAAGCCGCCGCGAAGGCCCGACACCCACGCCCGAACCGGTGCCGACGCCGGTCGCGGAAGAGTCGTAAGACAAATCGCCAATGGCGGGAGGAATCCCGCCATTGGACCCCACCGCTGGCCACACTTCTGTACGTCAGCAAAACTCGCCGGTACACTGCTCCGTCATTTCCAGTCATAGCAACCGACAACGGCCAACCATGCGCACCAGTCAATTTTTGCTCGCCACACAGAAAGAAACGCCTTCCGACGCGGTCGTGATCAGCCACCAGCTGATGCTGCGCGCCGGCATGATCCGCAAACTTGCCTCGGGCCTGTACACCTGGCTGCCCATGGGCCTGCGAGTCATGCGCAAGGTTGAAGCCATCGTTCGCGAAGAGATGAACGCCGCCGGCTCTCTGGAAGTGTTGATGCCGAGCACCCAGCCTGCCGAGCTGTGGCAGGAATCGGGGCGCTGGGAAGAATACGGCCCTGAGCTGCTGCGCATCAAAGACCGCCACGGTCGCGACTTCTGCGCGGGCCCGACCCACGAAGAAGTGATCACCGATCTGATGCGCAACGAGTTGAGCAGCTACAAGCAGCTGCCGATCAACCTGTACCAGATCCAGACCAAATTCCGTGACGAAATCCGTCCACGCTTCGGCTTGATGCGCGGCCGCGAATTCATCATGAAGGATGCGTACTCGTTCCACGCTGATCAGGCGTCGCTGCAGGTCACCTATGACCGCATGCACGAAGCGTACTGCAACGTGTTCACGCGTCTGGGCCTGAAGTTCCGCCCGGTTGAAGCGGACAACGGCTCGATCGGCGGTGCAGGCTCCCACGAATTCCACGTGCTGGCCGAGTCCGGCGAAGACGATATCGTCTTCAGCAACGGCTCCGACTACGCGGCGAACATCGAGAAAGCCGAAGCTGTGCCGCGCGAAACCTCGCGCCCAGCGCCAGCCGAAGAGTTGCGCCTGGTCGATACGCCAGACACCAAGACCATCGCGGCGCTGGTGGAAAAATTCAATCTGCCGATTGAAAAGACCATCAAGACCCTGATCGTGCACGCGGAAGAAGCAGGCAAGCTGATTGCCCTGATCATCCGTGGCGACCACGAACTCAATGAAATCAAGGCTGCCCAGCAGCCAGGCGTGGCCAATCCGCTGGTCATGGCTTCCGATGCCGAACTGCGCGACGCCATCGGCGCTGGCGCGGGCTCCCTCGGCCCGCTGAACCTGCCACTGCCAATCATCATCGACCGCTCGGTCGAGCTGATGAGCGACTTCGGTATCGGCGCGAACATCGACGACAAGCATTACTTCGGCGTGAACTGGGAGCGTGATCTGCCGGTTCCGACCGTGGCTGACCTGCGTAACGTCGTGGCCGGTGACCCAAGCCCGGACGGCAAAGGCACCCTGGAAATCAAACGCGGCATCGAAGTCGGGCACATCTTCCAGCTGGGCAACAAGTACAGCAAGGCGATGAAGTGCGAAGTCCTGGGCGAGAACGGCAAGCCGGTAACCCTCGAAATGGGTTGCTACGGCATCGGCGTTTCCCGCGTGGTGGCGGCTGCCATCGAACAGAACAACGACGAAAACGGCATCATCTGGAGCGACACCCTGGCGCCATTCCAGATCGCCCTGGTACCGCTGCGTTATGAAACCGAGCTGGTTCGCGAAGCCACCGACAAGCTGTACGCCGAACTGACGGCCGCCGGCTTCGAAGTGCTGCTGGACGACCGTGACAAGAAAACCAGCCCGGGCATCAAGTTCGCGGACATGGAGCTGATCGGCATTCCACACCGGATCGTGGTCAGCGACCGCGGCCTCGCCGAAGGCAACCTGGAATACAAGAGCCGTACCGAAGGCGAGGCGCAAGCGCTGCCGGTGGCTGACGTATTGTCCTTCCTTCAGGCCCGTATCCGCCGCTGAAACCAGATAGAGACGTCATGTTCAAGCGAAACACCTTAGGCCTCGGAGGCGCCACCCTGTGTGGCGCCCTGCTGGTCAGCGGCTGTGCCAATCACATGTCACAACGCAGCGAGCACGAAGAGCGGGTCGAGCGAAAGTTGCTCGATCACAGCCTGCAGATCGATGTCGGTGAGCCTAAGGAGCTTGAGCTGCCGCAGCGACGCGTGAAGATCAACGAGCAAAAGACCTTCGAAGTCACTGAGTTCGAAGTCACTCGTCGTTACGATCGCTATACGCCTTACCAACCCTGGCGCGAAATCTATGAGATTCCGCTGGGCGCGGTGGCGGTGGTCGGTGGCGTCGGCGCGAATGTGGTCAACGTCTTCGCCCTCGGCAATCTGCCGGACAGCGTGACCAAGGACTGGCTGAGTTACGGCTTCGCCGGGCTCAACCCGTTCATGAACGTGCAGTCCAACGGTCGTGCGCAACAAAACCTGGCCGGGATCGATGAAGTCCAGCGCGACAAGCGCACGGAGTATTCGAGCCTGCCGTGGAGCGAGCGGCCGGTGCAGGTCAAGGCCGGCAAGCAGACCTTCGACATGACCACCGATCGTAACGGTGTGCTGCGCCTGAACCTGCTGGACAGCCCGTTTGCCGAAAATGACCTCAATCATGTCGGCAAACTGCAGATCAGCGTCGAAGACGCCAAGGATGACGTGCATTCCGACTCATCCCTGCTGATCAGCAGCCACCTGCGCGGCAAGTTGCTGGAAGCGCACGGGCTGATTTACGACGATCTGGAAGATGACGAAGTGAGCCAGTGGGTTCACCGGGTCAAACGCCTGTCCGAGCTGGGTCTGGAAGAAGAAGCCAGCGAACTGGAACAAAGCCTGATCGAACTGACGCGTAACGATCCTGAGTTGCAGACTGAGTTTCTCAAGTCGCTGACCAAGGATGCCGGGCGTCTGGTGGCGGATCCGGGACCGAATTAACAGCAACAGCTAAAAGCTTCGCGAGCAGGCTCGCTCCCACATTGGATTTGTGTCGTATACAAAAACCATGTGGGAGCGAGCCTGCTCGCGAAGGCTGACCGACACTCACCGCAAATCTACCGCTCAAACAACTCCATCTGCTCAAACCCGCCGCGCAAATCCTCCAGCCGCACCCCAACCCCCAGCAACCGCACCGGTTTGCCGCCCCGATTGAACGCCTGCGTCAGCATCAACTGATAACTGCCCAGATCCCGCCCTGCCCCGGCCTGCTCCAGAGTGGTCTGGGTAAAGTCGTGGAATTTCACTTTGACGAATGGCTTGCCCGGCCGATAACTGCTGTCGATTCGGGCCATGCGGGTTTTCAGGGTTTCCAGAAGCTCCGGTAACTTGTCCAGGCAAGTGCGCAAATCCGGCAGGTCGACATCGTAGGTATTTTCCACACTGATCGACTGACGGCGACTGTCGTTATGCACCAACCGGTCATCAATCCCACGGGCCAGACTCCAGAGCCTCTCGCCAAAACTGCCAAATTCGCGCACCAGTGCCAGCTTGTCCCACTCGCGCAACTGCATGCAGTCAACGATGCCCAGTCTACTCAGCTTGTCGGCAGTGACCTTGCCGACGCCGTGCAACTTGCTCACCGGCAGGCCGCTGACAAAATCCTCGACCTGATCCGGGGTGATCACGAACAAACCATTGGGCTTCTTCCAGTCGCTGGCGATCTTTGCCAGAAACTTGTTCGGCGCCACACCAGCAGAAACAGTGATGTGCAGTTGATTGGAGACCCGGCGACGAATGTCCTGGGCGATGCGCGTGGCACTGCCGCCGAAATGCGCACTGTCCGACACGTCGAGGTAAGCCTCGTCCAGCGATAGCGGCTCAATCAAGTCGGTGTAGTCGGCGAAGATCGTGTGGATTTCCTTTGAGGCCTCGCGATAAGCGTCCATGCGCGGTTTGACGATGGTCAGATCCGGACACAGCTTGAGGGCATGCCCCGACGACATTGCCGAACGCACGCCATAGGCTCGCGCCTCATAGTTGCAGGTGGCGATCACCCCGCGCCGATCCGCCGAACCGCCGACTGCCAATGGCTTGCCAGCCAGGCGCGGGTCATCACGCATCTCGATGGCGGCGTAGAAACAGTCACAGTCGACGTGGATGATTTTTCGCTGAGTCATGTCAGAAAAGGAAACGTGGCGAGCCGGATCGGCAGTATCTCACTGACAACTGTATATAGCACCAGTAGTACCGAATGTTCTTTTCCATGTGTAGGAAAAGGCCGATGAATTTATTTTCTCAATCGAAAATGCATAACCAATAGAGCTGAAAGCCTTGCCCCACCTGCCCTGCGCTCCTTTCGAGCACTCTAAAAAACCGCTAACCGATTGAACCTCAACAGATTTTATCCAGATTGAAGGTTGACACCCCGGCGATCCTCTGTAGAATGCCGACACACAGACGCGGGATGGAGCAGTCTGGTAGCTCGTCGGGCTCATAACCCGAAGGTCGTCGGTTCAAATCCGGCTCCCGCAACCAAATATCAAAAAAGGCTACTCGAAAGAGTGGCCTTTTTTGTGCGTGTCAGTTTTGTCGACAGCTTCTTTATAGGGTGCAGTCGTCAAACAGGAATTCTTTGCATTTCCGAAACTTAACGTGTCACTTGCGACCGTTTGACGCGATTTCACACTTATTTGACCCTTTATGGGATTAGCAGTTGACACCTCGTCGTTCGCCTGTAGAATGCCGCCACACAGACGCGGGATGGAGCAGTCTGGTAGCTCGTCGGGCTCATAACCCGAAGGTCGTCGGTTCAAATCCGGCTCCCGCAACCAAACATCAAAAAAGGCTACTCGAAAGAGTGGCCTTTTTTGTATCTGTGGAAAAAGTCCTTTCGCAACAATGATCTGTCACTGTGCAGTGAATCGTCCAGGATCATCAGACCCGCCGAGTTGCGACTATGCTTGAGTCGCGGACAAGGTGTCTGCAATCCATGACTGCCCTCGCCGAGACCCGGTGAGAGGCGTAGTATTTTGTGATTATTTTTTTCTACAGGGATTGGTAACTTGGCTGGATACCTCCATCCTGTCGCGCACAATCCAAGAGGTGATTGATGCGCGCCAACTCGTCTGATCCACAAGACACCGTCACAGCGGAACATCCGATCAAACCCGAGCGCTTGCGCTTGTTGGATCGATTGAGCAAATACCGTCAGCCCATCGGGCTGGGGGTCACGTTGCTGTTGTTCGCCATTGCGCTGATTGCCTGTCGCCACTTGCTCGCCGAACTCGATCTCGATGCCTTGCATGACTCGATTCTCGACGTGCCGAAACCCGCCCTGCTCGGTGCGTTCGGTGCAACCGTGGTCGGCTTCATTATTCTGCTCGGCTATGAATGGTCGGCCAGCCGCTATGCTGGCGTGACATTGCCACCGCGCACGCTGGCCCTCGGCGGCTTCACTGCGTTTGCCATCGGCAACGCGATCGGCCTGTCGCTGCTGTCCGGCGGTTCGGTGCGCTACCGTTTATATGCACGCTTGGGCGTGGGTGCTTCGGAAGTCGCGCACATGACCTTGTTCGCCAGCCTGTCGCTGGGCTGCGCCCTGCCGCCGCTGGCCGCACTCGCTACCCTCAGCGACCTGCCCGCCGCCTCTCAGGCGCTGGGCTTGTCTGAAGGCTTGCTCGGCGCCGTTGCTGCGGCCGTGCTGGTGCTGGGCGCGATTCTGATGATCGGCATCTATCGCCGTCGCCTGCCGGAACAACCGTATCGTGACAACCTGCTGGTCAGGGCCGGCCGTCGCACCTTGCGCCTGCCGGGTCGCCGTCTGACCTTTCTGCAACTGGTCATCACCGCGCTCGACGTTGCCGCTGCCGCTACCGTGCTTTATCTGTTGCTGCCCGAAGCGCCGCCGTTTGGCGCGTTCCTGCTGGTGTACCTGCTGGCGCTGGCCGCCGGTGTACTCAGCCATGTCCCGGGTGGCGTTGGCGTGTTCGAAGCGATTCTGCTGGCCGCTTTCGCCGACAAGCTCGGTGCCGCGCCTCTCGCCGCTGCGCTGCTGCTGTATCGCCTGATCTACGTGGTGCTGCCGTTGCTGGTGGCCTGCGTATTCCTGCTGATCAACGAAGGTCAACGCCTGTTCCAGACCCAGACCATGCGCGCGGCGTCCGGTCTGGCCGCGCCGATTCTGGCGGTGCTGGTGTTCCTGTCCGGCGTGGTGCTGCTGTTTTCCGGTGCCACCCCTGAAATCGACACACGTCTGGAGCACATCGGTTTCCTGATCCCGCATCGTCTGGTCGATGCTTCGCACTTCGGCGCCAGCCTGATTGGCGTGTTGTGTCTGATGCTGGCTCAGGGCCTGCGTCGACGCCTGTCGGCCGCGTGGATGCTGACCACCATTCTGTTGCTGG
Source organism: Pseudomonas sp. NPDC087598 (assembly GCF_044743525.1). NCBI lineage: Bacteria > Pseudomonadati > Pseudomonadota > Gammaproteobacteria > Pseudomonadales > Pseudomonadaceae > Pseudomonas > Pseudomonas sp. NPDC087598. The sequence goes on from NZ_JBIUWQ010000012.1 coordinate 56,250, forward strand.
TAGGTGCCCTGCTCTCTTTGCTTAAAGGCTTCGACTGGGAAGAAGCGACGCTGATGACACTCACCGCTGCATTGCTCGGTGTATTCCGTCGCTCGTTCTATCGCCCGAGTCGCCTGACTGAGTTGCCGTTCTCGCCGCTGTATCTGGTGGCCAGCCTGTGCGTGCTCGGTGCCTCGACCTGGCTGCTGCTGTTTGCCTATCAAGACGTGCCTTACAGCCATCAACTGTGGTGGCAGTTCACCCTTGATGCTGACGCTCCACGTGGCCTGCGTTCGCTGCTTGGTGCCGCGGTACTGTTGCTGGTGATTGCCCTGACCTGGCTGCTGCGTACCGCCCGTCCGGTCATTCATCTGCCGACGCCTGACGAACTCGATCGTGCGGCGAAGATCCTGATGGCCTCCTCGCAACCCGACGGTGGCCTCGCGCTTACCGGTGACAAGGCGTTGCTGTTTCACCAGAACGACGAAGCCTTCCTGATGTACGCCCGCCGCGGCCGCAGTCTGGTGGCGCTGTACGACCCGATCGGCCCCGGCCAGCAACGCGCCGAGATGATCTGGCAGTTCCGCGACCTGTGCGACATCCATCACGCCCGCCCCGTGTTCTATCAAGTGCGCGCAGAGAACCTGCCGTACTACATGGACATCGGCCTGACCGCGATCAAACTCGGCGAAGAAGCCCGGGTCGATCTGCATCGCTTTGACCTGGAAGCCAAGGGCAAAGAGATGAAGGATCTGCGTTACACCTGGAACCGTGGCACCCGCGACGGCCTGTCGCTGGAGATCCATGAGCCGGGCCAGGCGCCGATGGATGAGCTGAAAGTGATTTCCGATGCGTGGCTGACCGGCAAAAACGTGCGCGAGAAAGGCTTCTCCCTCGGCCGTTTCAGCGACGATTACCTGAAGCATTTTCGCATTGCGGTGATTCGCTTCGAAGGTCGCCCGGTGGCGTTCGCCAACCTGCTCGAGACTTATAGCCATGACCTGGCCAGTCTCGACCTGATGCGTGCGCACCCGGACGCCCCCAAGCTGACCATGGAATTCATGATGGTCGGCCTGATTCAATACTATAAGAGTCACGGATACGCGCGCTTCAGCCTGGGCATGGTGCCGTTGTCGGGGTTGCAACCCCGGCGTGGTGCACCGTTGACCCAGCGCTTGGGTTCGATGGTTTTCCGCCGTGGTGAGCAGCTGTACAACTTCCAAGGCTTGCGCCGCTTCAAAGACAAGTTCCAGCCTGACTGGGAACCTCGTTATATGGCTGTGCCCGCCGGACTCGATCCGCTGGTGGCGCTGGCCGACACTGCTGCCCTGATCGCGGGCGGCTTGACTGGATTGGTGAAACGCTGATGATTCAACGCTCCCTGAAGTACATCCTGGCCGCACTGATCGTGCTGGCCGTGATTGCCGGCGGCGGTTACTGGTACCTCAAACGCCCGGCACCGGAACCGACCGTCGAACAGCTCAACCCCGCTGACGGCGCCGCCATGACCCGCGTCATTCCCGGCACCAAGGCCAAGGCCCAAGTGCTGATCGCGGTTAATGACGACCAGAAACTCAGTGAAAAACAACTGACCACCCTGAGCCGTAGCGCTTCGGCGCAACTCGTTCAGGTGATTCTGCCCAAGGACTGCTTGCTGCAAAGCCGCGCCCTGCAATCAGGTCTGCGTGAACTGAATGGCCCGGCCACATTGGTCAGCGGCATCGGCCCGGGCGCTGTGCTGGCCTGGCGCTGGTTGTCGGAGCAGAAGGACGACAAGGCCCAGGCCGTCTCCGTTGACCTGGCTCTGGAAAAGGGTGGCTGCACCCACCTGCTGCCAAAGTCCGCCGCCCACGGCCATTGGCTGGTGGCGTGGAACGACAACCCGGACGACGCCAGCGCAGGTTTCGTGCGCGATCAACCGAACGCCGAAACCAGCATCAGCGATTACGACATCAACTTGCCGCAAGTGCTGAACAACGAACTGCGCAAGATCCTCGTCGGCGGCGACAAGGCCAACGGCGGTCTGGCGATCCCGGTGGTTGAAGTGCCAGCGGGCCAAGCCAAAGATACCGTGACCTTGTTCCTCTCCGGTGACGGCGGCTGGCGCGACCTCGACCGCGACGTAGCGGGCGAAATGGCCAAGATTGGTTATCCGGTCGTCGGCATCGACACCCTGCGCTACTACTGGCAGCACAAGAGCCCGGAACAAAGCGCACTGGACCTGACCGAACTGATGCAGCACTACCGGCAGAAATGGGGCACCAAGCGCTTCATCCTCACCGGTTACTCGTTCGGTGCCGACGTTCTGCCGGCAATCTACAACCGCCTGCCGGACACCGAGCAGCAACGTGTAGACGCAATCATCCTGCTGGCCTTCGCCCGCACCGGCAGCTTCGAAATCGAAGTCGAAGGCTGGCTGGGTAACGCCGGCAAAGAAGCCGCCACCGGCCCGGAAATGGCCAAGCTGCCACCGGCCAAGGTCGTGTGCATCTACGGTGAAGAAGAGACCGATGAAAGCGGCTGCACTGACAAAACTGCAGTCGGTGAAGCGGTGAAGCTGCCCGGCGGCCACCACTTCGACGAGAACTACCCGGCGCTGGCCAAGCGTTTGGTGGACTTGATCGAGAAGCGTCAAGCCGCGAGTCAGGTCGCCGAAGAGTGATCTGAAGCGCACCACAAAAAGCCCCCGCCACTTCACAGTTGCGGGGGCTTTTTTACATCTCGGACGATGAACCCATTCCCCTGTAGGAGTGAGCCTGCTCGCGATAACGGAGTGTCAACCACCTATTTGCCAACTGACACACCGCTATCGCAAGCAGGCTCACTCCTACAAGGGAATTGCGCTGGACTCAAATAATCGTTAGTCCCGGCAAGCGTATCTTGCCCGCATATCGTCATGACTGATCGCTTGAGCCGGATCGAGGTTGATCAATCGTTCCATCGCTTCGGCTTCAATTCGAAGGTTCTCGAGATCATCATGCTTTTCTTGTTCCGATGATGCCGCCATACATGCCTCCTCATTTGCAAACGCCAGTTCGTGTCAGGCGTTTAGTATCGTTTACTTCCAGTCTCGCAATATCAGATGACGCCCACAGACCTTGTAGGCAAACTCCGAAACTCACATTAGGGCGGCCTACTGCCCTGTTGCGCTGTTTTTCGACGGGATACTCTCCGGACGTCGCTGACCCATTCAGCGATCGGGTGTGGTAACCCGGCTAGGCAAAGTGCAACAGTGCCTCCATCACGACATCAGGCGTTCTTTACGCCTGTAATTCACTGTCATGGCAGCTGTACGTGGGAGACCTTCGGGTCTGCCGGTTTCTTTGCTCTCCCGGTTTACCACCCTGCGTACAGCTGCCACCCATTCGTGTGGTAACGAATGAGGCAGCTCCTCGTTTTAAGGAGCAAAACAATGAGCAAAGAAAATCCGTCAACGCCTTCAGACCTTACAACCATCGGCTTCACCCCATTCCTCTATAACGCGAATGAAGCGTTTTTCAGCGTTCGCTCCGGCATCCCCATCATCGATGCGTTGTCCCAATCTTCCGACCTGCTGTACCTCGCCAAATCCTTCGCAGAAGACGCCGCGTACACCAAAGACACCGATCGCCATGCCTGGGCCGCGCATTATCTGACTGTCATGGGCAAGGCGTTGATTGACGATGTGATTCAGGCGTTGACGCCACGACCTGTGCGTACGAAGACCGAATCTGAAGCCGAACTGGCTGAATCCACCCCATAACCTTGTGGGAGCTGGCTTGCCAGCGATGGCGGTGATTCAGTCGACACTGATTCTGAATGTGCCAGCCTCATCGCTGGCAAGCCAGCTCCCACAGGGGATTTGTGGTGGATTTGAGGTTTATCTGCTGGCACAAAAAAGCCCCCGCCAGCCACAAGGCTGACGGAGGCTTTTCAGTTCAGGCCAGGCTTACATCTCCACCTGCGTCCCCAACTCAATCACCCGGTTCAGCGGCAGATTGAAGAAGCGCAAATTGCCATTGGCATTCTTCAACATGAACGCAAACAACGCTTCACGCCAACGCGCCATGCCTTCAAGCTTCGAAGCAATCACCGTTTCCCGGCTGAGGAAGTAAGTCGTGCGCATCGGACTGAAGTCCAGGTCATCCAGGTGACACAGCTTCAGCGCCTGCGGCACGTCCGGCTCGTCGGTGAAGCCGAAGTGCAGGATCACCCGGAAGAACCCTTCCCCGTGCGCTTCGACTTCGAAACGTCGTGATGGCGGCACACGCGGGATGTCTTCGTAGACCACGGTCAGCAATACGACTTGCTCATGCAGCACCTGGTTATGCAGCAGGTTGTGCAACAGCGCATGCGGGACGGCGTCGGAGCGCGCGGTGAGAAACACGGCAGTGCCCTGCACGCGGTGCGGCGGTTGCACGCGGATACTGCTGATGAAGATCGGCAGCGGCAACGCGCCTTCGTCGAGGCGTTCGACCAGCAGTTGCTTGCCGCGCTTCCACGTAGTCATCAACACAAACAGCGCAATACCGGCGATTACCGGGAAGGCACCGCCCTGGACGATCTTCGGCACGTTGGCGGCGAAGTACAGACCGTCCACCAGCAAGAAGCCGATCAACACCGGCACCGCGAGGATCGGCGGCCATTTCCACAGCAGCAGCATCACCGCCGACACCAGAATCGTGGTCATCAGCATGGTGCCGGTCACCGCCACGCCGTAGGCCGAGGCCAGTGCGCCGGAGGATTCGAAACCGAGCACCAGCAGGACCACGCCAACCATCAGCGCCCAGTTCACAGCGCCAATATAAATCTGGCCCTGCTCGTCGCTGGAGGTGTGCTGGATGTACATGCGCGGAATATAACCCAGCTGAATCGCCTGACGGGTCAGGGAGAACGCACCGGAAATTACTGCTTGCGAGGCAATCACCGTCGCCAGGGTCGACAGACCGACCAGCGGAATCAGCGCCCAGCTCGGTGCCAGTAAATAGAACGGGTTACGCGCCGCTTCAGGGTTGTCCAGCAGCAAAGCGCCTTGACCGAAGTAATTCAGCACCAGCGCCGGCAGCACCAGAATGAACCACGCGCGGGCAATCGGCTTGCGACCGAAGTGGCCCATGTCGGCGTACAGCGCTTCGGCGCCGGTCAGCGCAAGCACCACGGCGCCGAGGATCGCCACGCCCATGCCAGGGTGAACAGTGAAGAAACGCACCGCCCACAGCGGGTTCATCGCATGCAGCACTTCTGGCGTGTGGCTGATGCCATACACACCGAGTGCGCCGAGGACGAGGAACCAGGTGACCATGATCGGCCCGAACAGAATGCCGATCCGCGCTGTGCCATGGCTCTGGATCAGAAACAACCCGACCAGCACCACCAGCGACAACGGCACGACCCAGTGGTCGATACCATCAAACGCCAGACCCAGACCTTCAATCGCCGACAACACGGAAATCGCCGGGGTGATCATGCTGTCGCCATAAAACAGCGCCGCACCGATCAGTCCGCAAACCACCAGTAACGAACGCAACTTCTTGCGATGCCCCGCCGCCCGGCGCGCCAGCGCGGTGAGCGCCATGATCCCACCCTCGCCCTGGTTGTCGGCGCGCAGCACGAACATCATGTATTTGATCGACACGACCCAGATCAGCGACCAGAAGATCAGCGACAGAATGCCTAGCACGCCGTCGTGGTTGACCGGTACGCCGTAACCGCCGGAAAACACTTCTTTGAGGGTGTACAACGGGCTTGTGCCGATGTCGCCGTAAACTACCCCGACCGCCGCGACCAGCATGCTCAGCGGCTTGGTGGCCGAACCCTCGGCGCCTGCCGCATGACTACTTGCCTGACCCATCCAACACTCCTACTTCTCAGAACCGGCTTCTTTGAATGAAGCACTATGCTTTGTGGTGCAGCATGCGCTGTTTTACCTGTTGTTACAGACGTTTTGTTGACTGTAAAAAATTGGTAAAGCTCAACGGCGCGAAGCATAGCGCAGCACTCGTCGTATTTCCCGGCATAAAGCTGGTCAAGTGCGCTCCTCGCCGCTAGAATTGCGCACTTTTTGATCAGAGGCGCGCCCTAAGCGCCCATCCGTCGGCTTTCTCATCAAGAAAGCGATGTCACAAAATACCGAGGTTAGACATGTCCACCACTCCTGCGCCGGCCAATCCAAAGGTTGGCTTTGTATCTCTGGGTTGCCCGAAAGCACTGGTCGACTCCGAGCGCATCCTGACCCAGCTGCGCATGGAAGGCTATGACGTGGTGTCCACCTATCAGGACGCCGACGTGGTTGTGGTCAACACCTGCGGTTTCATCGATTCGGCCAAGGCTGAGTCGCTGGAAGTGATCGGCGAAGCGATCAAGGAAAACGGCAAGGTGATCGTCACCGGTTGCATGGGCGTGGAAGAAGGCAATATCCGCGACGTGCACCCGAGCGTGCTGGCCGTGACCGGTCCGCAGCAGTACGAGCAAGTGGTCAACGCCGTGCACGAAGTCGTGCCGCCGCGTCAGGATCACAACCCGCTGATCGACCTGGTGCCGCCGCAAGGCATCAAGCTGACTCCGCGCCACTACGCCTACCTGAAGATTTCCGAAGGCTGCAACCACAGCTGCTCCTTCTGCATCATTCCGTCGATGCGCGGCAAACTGGTCAGCCGTCCGGTTGGCGACGTGCTCGACGAAGCGCAGCGTCTGGTCAAATCCGGCGTTAAAGAGCTGCTGGTGATCTCGCAAGACACCAGCGCCTACGGCGTTGACGTGAAATACCGCACCGGTTTCTGGAACGGCGCGCCGGTGAAAACCCGCATGACCGAGCTGTGTGAAGCGCTCAGCACCCTCGGCGTCTGGGTCCGCTTGCACTACGTTTACCCGTACCCGCACGTTGACGAGCTGATCCCGCTGATGGCCGCCGGCAAGATCCTGCCGTACCTGGACATCCCGTTCCAGCACGCCAGCCCGAAAGTGCTGAAGTCGATGAAACGCCCGGCGTTCGAAGACAAGACCCTGGCACGCATCAAGAACTGGCGCGAAATCTGCCCGGACCTGATCATCCGTTCGACCTTTATCGTCGGCTTCCCGGGCGAAACCGAAGAAGACTTCCAGTACCTGCTGAACTGGCTGACCGAAGCCCAACTCGACCGCGTCGGCTGCTTCCAGTACTCGCCGGTAGACGGCGCTCCAGCCAATGATCTGGATCTGGAAGTCGTGCCGGACGACATCAAGCAGGACCGTTGGGAGCGCTTCATGGCGCACCAGCAAGCAATCAGCTCGGCGCGCCTGCAAATGCGCATCGGCCGTGAAATCGAAGTGCTGGTGGACGAAGTCGACGAGCAAGGCGCGGTCGGCCGCTGCTTCTTCGACGCCCCGGAGATCGATGGCAACGTGTTTATCGACAACGGCAGCAACCTGAAGCCGGGCGACAAGGTCTGGTGCAAGGTGACCGACGCTGACGAATACGACCTGTGGGCTGAGCAGATCTAAGCCCGAACATCCTGTAGGAGCTGCCGCAGGCTGCGATCTGTTGATCTTGATCTGAAAAAACAGATCAAAAGATCGCAGTCTCGTTTCACTCGTCAGCTCCTACAGGGATTCGGCAACGTGCTGAATTCAAAAGCCTCGCTCGATGCGGGGCTTTTTTACAGCTATCGTTTAGCGGGGGACGGACTCCCTTGAAACGGACAAGAGGCAGACGGGCATGCGTCACCATTCGGTCATCCACACGCCGAAACTCAGCGATTACCAGGAACTGACCCGGGTCTGGGAGGCCTCGGTTCGCGCGACCCATGATTTTCTGCCGGACAGCTATATCGAGCTGCTGCGCAATCTGGTGCTGACCCGCTATCTGGATGCGGTGATGCTGATCTGCACCAAGGACGCCAACCAGTGCATCACCGGGTTTGCCGGTGTCGCGGCGGGCAAGATCGAGATGCTGTTCATCGACCCCGACCATCGTGGCCAGGGTTTGGGCAAGAAGCTGCTGAACTACGCCATGCAGCACCTCAACGCCGATGAACTGGACGTCAACGAACAGAACCCGCAAGCGCTGGGCTTTTACTTCAAGCAAGGATTTGAGGTGATCGGCCGCTCGGAGGTGGATGGCATGGGCCAGCCGTATCCGCTGCTGCACATGCGTTTGCGCCAAAACCAACAACGCTCACAACACGGCTGACACAGCATAAAACCCTGTGGGAGCTGGCTTGCCAGCGATGCAGCCGCTGCGGTCTGCGAGAAATACCGCGGTGATGCCATCGCTGGCAAGCCAGCTCCCACAGGTAAAGCAACTGCCCTGTAAATGGAACCGGGCTTAACCGGCGCCACACAGGTACAATGCCCACCCCTTTTTTGTTACGGCCCTGTCATGACTGACCCGATTCGCCTCTCCAAACGCCTCATCGAACTGGTGGGTTGCTCCCGCCGCGAGGCCGAGCTGTTCATCGAGGGCGGCTGGGTCACCGTGGACGGCGAAGTCATCGACGAGCCGCAGTTCAAGGTCGGCGACCAGAAAGTCGAGCTCGACAAGGACGCCAAGGCCACCGCGCCGGAGCCGGTGACCATCCTGCTCAACGTGCCGGCCGGCATGGACGTTGAAAGCGCCATGCAGTCGCTGAGCGCCGAAACCCTCAGCGAAGAGCACCGTTTCAGCAAGCGCCCTCTACGTGGGCATTTCTTGCGTCTGACCGCCAGCGCCGACCTGCAAGCCAAGGCCAGCGGTCTGCTGGTGTTCACCCAGGACTGGAAGATCCTGCGCAAGCTCATCGCTGATGCGACCAAGATCGAGCAGGAATACATCGTTGAAGTCGAGGGTGACATGGTCGCTCACGGTCTCAACCGCCTGCAGCACGGTCTGACCCACAAGGGCAAGGAGCTGCCGCCGGTCAAGGCCAGTTGGCAGAACGAAAACCGCCTGCGCTTCGCCATGAAAAATCCGCAGCCGGGAATCATCGCCCAGTTCTGCGAAGCGGTCGGCCTCAAGGTCGTCGGCATCCGCCGTATCCGCATCGGCGGCGTCTCGATCGGCAAGGTCCCGGTCGGCCAATGGCGCTACCTGTCCAGCAAAGAGAAGTTCTAAGGCTTCCACTGCCGCCACACATTTCGGCAGCGCGCCTGCGCGCTGCCCACAACGCATCAGGATTACCGACATGATTCACAACGACGTACTGCGCAGCGTGCGCTACATGCTCGACATCAGCGACAAGAAAGTCGTCGAGATCATCAAACTTGGCGGCATGGACGTAACGCTCGCTGACGTGATCACCTGGCTCGACAAGAAAGAAGAAGACGAGGAAGGTTTCGTTCGTTGCCCGGACGAAGTCATCGCGCATTTCCTCGACGGTCTGGTGATCTTCAAGCGTGGCAAGGACGAAAGCCGTCCGCCGCAGCCAATCGAAGTGCCGGTGACCAACAACATCATCCTGAAAAAGCTGCGCGTGGCCTTCGAACTGAAGGAAGACGACATGCACGCGATCCTCAAGGCTGCCGAGTTTCCGGTGTCCAAGCCTGAGCTGAGCGCGCTGTTCCGCAAGGTCGGCCACACCAACTACCGTCCGTGTGGCGACCAGTTGCTGCGCAACTTCCTCAAGGGGCTCACGCTGCGCGTGAGAGCGTAAAAGCAACTGAGAGCTACAAGCGGCAAGTTGCCACACCGCGTTAACTTGCCGCTTGTAGCTTGCAACTCGAAGCTGGCCGCATGGCCCTCCATTCCTTTCGAAAATAGTGGCTCCGCTTTTCGCGGCTGACGACTAGGGTGTACTGATCCCTAATCCTCAGGACTCGCCATGCTCCCGTATTTCTCCCTGCAAGGCCGCACCGCTCTGGTGACCGGCGGCACCCGTGGTATCGGCAAAATGATCGCCAAGGCCTATGTCGAGGCTGGTGCGCGTGTTTATGTGTGCTCGCGCGACGCGGAAGCCTGTCATCAGACGGCCGAAGAACTCAGCGCTTTGGGCATCTGTCATGGCGTGGCGGCGAATCTGGCGACCGAAGAAGGTGTACAGGAACTGGCCGCACGCCTGGGCGAACAGATCACTCATCTGGATATTCTGGTGAACAACGCCGGCACTACCTGGGGGGCGCCGCTGGAGAGTTACCCGGTGAAAGGCTGGGAGAAAGTCATGCAGCTCAACGTAACCTCCGTGTTCACCTGCATTCAGCAGTTTCTGCCGTTACTGCGCAAGGCCGGTTCGGCAGCCAATCCCGCACGGATTATCAACATAGGTTCGGTGGCGGGGATCTCATCCTTTGGCGAACAGGCGTATGCCTATGGGCCAAGCAAAGCCGCGCTGCACCAGCTGTCGCGAATTCTGGCGCGCGAGTTGGTGAGCCAGCACATCAACGTCAACGTGATCGCACCGGGACGGTTTCCGAGCAAGATGACTCAACACATTGGTAATGATCAGCAGGCGTTGGCTGAGGATACGGCGCTGATCCCGATGAAACGCTGGGGGCGGGAGGAAGAGATGGCGGCGTTGGCGATCAGCCTGGCGAGTACCGCTGGCGCCTACATGACCGGGAATATCATTCCGCTGGATGGTGGGTTCAGTCTCTGAAATCGGCGGCGCGGCCTTCGCGAGCAGGCTCGCTCCTACAGGGATTTTGTGCACGCCTTAGATCCACTGTGGGAGCGAGCCTGCTCGCGAAGAGGCCAGCTTTGCCACCAGCAGACTTGGGAGCTGGCGGGTTATCATGCCCACCCTGCCCCCGCTTCGAATGCACACCATGACTTACAGCGTCTCCCCCATCGGCTTCGTCCGCTCCTGCTTCAAGGAAAAGTTCGCCATCCCGCGCCAGCCGCAACTGGCCCCCGCCGCCCGTGGCGTGCTGGAACTGGTGGCGCCGTTCGATCAGGGCGATGCGGTGCAGGGTCTGAAGCAGGTCAGTCATGTCTGGCTGCTGTTCCTGTTCCATCAGGCGCTGGAAGAAAAGCCGCGGCTGAAAGTGCGCCCGCCCCGCCTCGGCGGCAACAAGTCCATGGGGGTGTTCGCCACTCGCGCCACCCATCGGCCAAACGGCATCGGCCAATCGGTGGTGAAACTGGACAAGGTTGAAGCCAATCGCCTGTTTATCTCCGGTATCGACCTGCTCGACGGCACACCGATTCTCGATATCAAACCCTACGTGCCTTACGCCGACATCATCGCCAGCGCCTCCAACAGCATCGCCAGCGCCGCGCCGCAGTTGATCGACGTGCAGTGGACGGACACAGCGCTGCAACAGGCGCACGCACACGCTCAGCGCCTGGACGAGCCGCTGGTCGAGCTGATCGAACAGTGTCTGGCGCAGGACCCGCGCCCGGCGTATCAAACCCCGGCGCCGGAACGTGAATACGGCGCACAGTTCTGGGACCTCGACGTACGCTGGCATTACCCGACACCCGAGCAGATCCGCGTCCTCGAAGTGATCCCCGCAAAAGCCTGAACCTGGTCCCTGCAAGGGAATGTTTCGGACATAAAAAAGCCCCCATTGCCTGAGCAGGCAATGGGGGCTTTCCAGTGGGGCTTACTTTTCGACGAATGCGCGCTCGATCAGGTAGTCACCCGGCTCGCGCATACGCGGCGAAACGGTCAGGCCGAAGCTGTTGAGTACTTCGCTGGTCTCGTCGAGCATGCTCGGGCTGCCGCACAACATGGCGCGGTCGTCCTGCGGGTTGATCGGCGGCAGGCCGATGTCGCTGAACAGTTTGCCGCTGCGCATCAGGTCGGTGAGGCGACCTTCGTTCTCGAACGGTTCGCGAGTAACGGTCGGGTAGTAAATCAACTTGTCACGCAGCGCTTCGCCGAAGAACTCGTTCTGCGGCAGGTGCTCGGTGATGAATTCGCGGTAAGCGACTTCGTTCACGTAGCGTACGCCGTGGCACAGGATGACTTTTTCGAAACGCTCGTAGGTTTCCGGATCCTGAATCACGCTCATGAACGGTGCCAGACCGGTACCGGTGCTGAGCAGGTAAAGGTGTTTGCCAGGCTTCAGGTCGTCCAGCACCAGCGTGCCCGTAGGCTTTTTGCTGATGATGATCTCGTCGCCTTCCTTCAGGTGCTGCAACTGCGAAGTCAGCGGGCCATCAGGCACCTTGATGCTGAAGAACTCCAGATGCTCTTCCCAGTTCGGGCTGGCAATCGAGTAAGCGCGCATAAGCGGGCGGCCGTTTGGCTGCTGCAGGCCGATCATCACGAACTGCCCGTTCTCGAAGCGCAGGCCCGGATCGCGGGTGCACTTGAAGCTGAACAGGGTATCGTTCCAGTGATGAACACTGAGGACACGCTCGTGGTTCATGTTGCTCATGTACGTTTGACTCCTGGATATTGGCTCTGCGCTTGCTCTAGGCTGAATAAATGCCGATGGTGCGCAATTGCATCGCATTCTAATAGCGCCGACAATATCTGTTAACTGGATTATTAAGATAAGGGTTATCGGTTATATCGATATGCGATTTACTCTCCGTCAACTGCAAGTCTTCGTCGCCGTCGCCCAGCAGGAAAGCGTGTCCCGTGCTGCGGGTCTGCTCAACCTCTCGCAATCGGCGGCCAGCACCTCTATCACCGAGCTTGAGCGCCAGTCCAGCTGCCAACTGTTCGACCGTGCCGGCAAACGGCTGAGCCTCAATGCCCTCGGCAAACAGCTGTTGCCACAGGCGGTGGCCCTGCTCGATCAGGCGAAGGAAATCGAAGACCTGCTCAACGGCAAATCCGGTTTCGGCTCACTGTCGGTGGGCGCCACCCTGACGATCGGCAACTATCTGGCGACCCTGCTGATCGGCGGTTTCATGCAGCGCCATCCGGAGAGCCAGGTGAAGCTGCATGTACAGAACACTGCCAACATCGTGCAACAAGTCGCCCACTACGAAATTGATCTGGGTCTAATCGAAGGTGATTGCAGCCATCCGGACATCGAAGTGCAGAGCTGGGTCGAGGATGAGTTGGTGGTGTTCTGCGCGCCGCAGCATCCACTGGCCAAACGTGGCAGTGCGACCATGGAGGAGTTGACGCATGAAGCGTGGATTCTGCGCGAACAGGGTTCCGGCACGCGCCTGACCTTCGATCAGGCCATGCGTCATCACCGCAGTGCGCTGAATATCCGTCTGGAACTGGAACACACCGAAGCGATCAAGCGCGCGGTGGAATCAGGACTGGGGATTGGCTGCATCTCGCGGCTGGCGCTGCGTGACGCCTTCCGCCGCGGCAGTCTGGTGGCGGTGGAGACGCCGGATCTGGATCTGGCGCGCCAGTTCTACTTCATCTGGCACAAGCAGAAGTACCAGACCTCGGCCATGCGCGAGTTTCTCGATCTGTGCCGCGCCTTCACCGCCGGGGTGCAGCGCAGCGACGAGATCGTTTTGCCGACGATCGCTTAAAGCAGAATCACCGCCCACACCAAAGCAATCATGCTCAGCGCGACGAACTGCGCGGCGCTGCCCATGTCCTTGGCGTTCTTCGACAGTGGGTGCAGTTCCAGCGAAATGCGGTCAATGGCCGCTTCCACTGCCGAGTTCAGCAACTCGACGATCAGCGCCAGCAGACACACGGCGATCAACAGCGCCTGTTCGACACGGCTGACATTCAGAAAGAACGTCAGCGGAACCAGCACCACATTGAGCAGTACCAGTTGGCGGAACGCCGCTTCGCCGGTGAAGGCTGCGCGCAGGCCATCCAGCGAATAGCCGGAAGCGTTGAGGATGCGTTTCAGGCCGGTCTGGCCCTTGAAAGGTGACATAAAGTAGAAACCAACCAAAAAGGAGTGGGAAAGCTAGATCAACAAAAGTCAAAAAAGCGTGAAGACGCCAGCCATTATTGGCTCGGAATTGACTCAAGTTGTTGCAGAAGCAATGCCGCCTGCGTGCGGGTGCGCACATTCAGCTTGCGGAAGATCGCCGTAACGTGGGCCTTGATGGTCGCTTCCGACACGCTCAGCTCATAAGCAATCTGCTTGTTGAGCAAGCCTTCGCAGACCATGGTCAGTACGCGAAATTGCTGTGGCGTCAGGCTCGCCAGGCCATCGCTGGCAGCTTTGGCTTCGTCGGAAACGGCAACCGCTTCGAACGCCTGGGGCGGCCAAAACACATCGCCATCGAGCACTTTGCGCACCGCTTCCTGAATCACGCTCAGGTCGCTGGACTTGGGAATAAAGCCACTGGCCCCGAATTCGCGGGACTTGACCATCACCGAAGCTTCTTCCTGCGCCGAGACCATCACCACCGGGATCTGCGGGTATTGCCCGCGCAACATCACCAGCCCGGAAAACCCGAAAGCGCCGGGCATGTTCAGATCCAGTAATACCAGATCCCAGTCAGCCTTTTCGGTCAGACGAGTTTCCAGTTCGGCGATGCTCGCCACTTCCACCAATCGCACATTTGGGCCAAGGCCCAGCGTCACTGCTTGATGCAGTGCGCTGCGAAACAGGGGGTGATCATCGGCAATCAGGATGTCGTATGTGGCCATTTTTCAAATGATCCTGTTTTTGATGGCAGACCCGGTGCATTCGGGTCTGGCCAAAGCAACTCAAGATGCGCCTTTCAAGCAGCATCCACAGGGGCACGTTCAACGCCAATAACCAGCAAACACAGCGTTTCAAAACCTTGGCCGCACCCTAATCGGCGCCAAGCATGCCCAGCGAAGTCGGGGTGGTCAAGCAACACGGCCGCCGCTGCGTACAGTATGGGCCACTATTGGGCCAACTCCGGCTGCGGCTTTCGTATATAGGGCAGTAACTCGGCGTGGGCCGGCGTCGACTCATTCATGTCCAGTTGCTGCTTGGCACCGAGGTAATGCTGGCTGAACACATCGAAATAGGCGTCCAGCGCCGACGCGGCATCACTGTCACCTGCCAGTTCCAGACACAACGCGGCGACCTCGGCGGTGCACAGGTGCTCGCTGCGGGTCGAACGCCGCAAGCGGTAGCGCGAGACTTTATCGGGCAGCAGACTGAGAATCGGCAAACGATCGAAGTACGGGCTTTTGCGGAAGATCTTGCGTGCTTCGGTCCAGGTCGCGTCCAGGAGAATGAACAATGGGCGCTTAGTGCTTTCGGGCGCGACCGTGTTGGTCACCCGCGAAGGCTCGACGTATTCGCCCGGGAACACCAGATACGGTTGCCATTGCGGGTCGTTGAGCAGCGCCAGCATCTGCGGATCAGGCTCGGTGCGCGACCAGATGAACGCGTGGTTATCGCGCACCACATCGGCAATCAGCCAACCGGTGTTGCTCGGCTTGAACACTTCCTTGCCGGTCATGATCAGGCACACGCCAGAGCGGGTTTCGACGCTCGGCCGCCAGGCGCACAGGCAATGACTGATGATCACCCGGCAGTCGCGGCAACGCTCGGAGCGAAAGCCCCGGGCCTGAATCGGCTTGATGCCCTCATCCTCGCGCTGGTCGCGCAGACGGGCTACGGCGTTGGGGGCATGATTCATCGCGGGCAAGACCGGCAGACAGGAAAACTCGACACGAACAGCACTCGGCAAGGCAATAAAGGCCGGCAGTTTACCAGAGCGACGGGCACAAGCCTGTACCGTCCAGACCGGCTCCCCTATAATTCGCCGCCACTGAACGCACAGCCCCGTGGCTGGTCGAACCACCAGTCACCGAATCAGGAGAGTTTCATGCTGCGCCTTATCGTCCCCACCGCTGCCATTCTGCTGGCGTCGTCCTTCACCGCTCAGGCTGCATCCCTGAGTGAGCAGAATCTGAACCGAGAGCTGCGCAACGTCGCCGCCCAGAGCAGCGTCGGCACACCACGGGCGATCAATGAAGACATTCTTGATCAGGGCTACACCGTTGAAGGCACTCAGTTGATCAACCACCTGAGTGTGCAAAAGAGCCACGCCGACAAAATGCGCGCCGATCCCAAAGCCGTGTATTTCCAGCTGGGGGCCTCGGTCTGCAACAACCCGTCGTACCGCAAGCTGATGGCCAAGGGCGCGATCATGCGCTACGACTTCACTGAAGTGAAAACCAATAAAGCGATCGGCTCCGCCAGCTATCAGGAATCGGATTGCCCGAAAGCGGCCCCGGCGAAGAAAAAGTAATCATCGCGAATTGGCGCGCCGCTGTTCATCCTCGGCGCGCAGTTCGGCCAACAAGGCCTGTAGATAGTGCGAACGGCGCTCGCCGCCCGCCAGTCGCCGGCAGCACTCCTCCTCGAGACTGACATGATTGGTCTCGGCTGATGCCTTCAACATTCGATACAGCTGCGTATCGATCTCCAGAATCACTCTGGCCATGTGTCCCGCCTCCTTGCCACCCGCAAATCCTTGAATTGCGCGCACCTTGCGTACGGTTGACGTGAAATTGTCGTACGGCGCCTGTAAATCAGTTAATCAGAGGGTTTGGCGGTCGGTGCACGTTCTGACGAGCGGTGATGTCACTGGCCAAAAAAACAATAAGCGATTGCCAGCCAGGACTTTGCAGCGCAATGATCGAGTCAGCGCAACAGCTCGCAAGGGTCTAGATTCAAAGTATTCCGATCAGTTGTTCGCGGCAGGAAAAGGAACTGCCGATTGTGTGTTTTTTGCAGCGCGGCACTGGCGCCGCTCGTCAGGGCCACCGCTCTGTGCAGAAGGAGACGTTGAATGCCTTACCAACCGAATGACCTGCTCAGCCGTCATTTTCAGGAAAGCGGTCCCGACCTCATCAGCCAGGTCGAAGCACAACTCAACCGTGTTTCCCCCAACAGCCCGAACATTCCCATCTACCGCGACATGATCCTCACCGTGCTGCGCATGGCTCAGGAAGACCACAATCGCTGGAACGCCAAGATCACCCTGCAAGCCCTGCGCGAACTGGAGCAGGCATTTCGGGTGCTGGAACAATTCAAGGGCCGACGCAAAGTCACGGTGTTCGGCTCGGCGCGCACCCCAGTCGAACATCCGCTGTACGCCATGGCCCGTGAACTCGGCGCCGCGCTGGCGCGCTCGGACATGATGGTCATCACCGGTGCCGGTGGCGGCATCATGGCCGCCGCCCATGAAGGTGCTGGCCGCGATCACAGCCTTGGGTTCAACATCACCCTGCCCTTCGAGCAGCATGCCAACCCGACTGTGGATGGCACCGCCAATCTGCTGCCCTTCCACTTCTTCTTCACCCGCAAGTTGTTCTTCGTCAAAGAAGCTGACGCACTGGTGCTGTGCCCGGGCGGTTTCGGCACACTGGATGAAGCACTGGAAGTGCTGACGCTGATTCAGACCGGTAAAAGTCCACTGGTGCCGGTGGTATTGCTGGACACACCGGGTGGCACCTTCTGGCAGGGCGCGATGGACTTCATCCGCCAGCAACTGGAGGAAAACCACTACATCCTGCCGACCGACATGCAGTTGATGCGGCTGGTCTACACCGTCGAGGAGGCGGTAGAGCAGATCAACCAGTTCTACAGCAACTTCCACTCCAGCCGCTGGCTCAAGGGGCAATTCGTGATTCGCATGAATCACAAGCTCAGTGACCAGGCCTTGGAGCAGACGCAGGAGACCTTTGCCGATTTATGCCTGAGCGACCACTTTCATCAACACGCCTACAGCGGCGAAGAGCACGATGACGCGAAGTTCAGCCATCTGGCGCGTTTGGCCTTTGCCTTCAATGCCCGCAATCACGGGCGTTTGAGGGAGCTGGTCGATTACATCAACGTGCCGGAAAACTGGGCTCATTCCAAACCGCAAACCGCGCAACGCAGTCGAGAGCCGTCGAAGGTCATTTAAAACGCAAAAAAAAACGGCCCGCTATTTTCATAGCGGGCCGTTTTTATTGAATCGTCTTAATCGTCCATGCCTCTGCCGCTGAACAAGCGGTTGATCATCTCCATCGAAAACCCCCGATAGGCCAGGAAACGGCCCTGCTTGGCCCGCTCCTTTGCATCGATGGGCAAATGCCCGGAGAACTTCCGCTGCCACGTTTCCTGGAGTTGCTCCTGCCAACTGATGCCGCTCTCGCGCAGGGCGAGTTCGATATCAGCACGTTGCAAACCGCGCTGGCTCAGTTCCTCGCGAATCCGCAGAGGACCGTAACCAGAGCGGGCACGGTAGGAAACAAAGCTTTCAAGGTAACGGGCTTCGGAAAGCAGCCCTTCTTCCGTCAAACGGTCGAGGGCTGTTTCGATCATCTCCGCCTCAGCGCCACGCTGACGCAGTTTACGCGTCAGCTCGACCCGACCATGCTCGCGACGTGCGAGCAGGTCCATGGCGGTTCGCCGCACCGCGACGAGGGTATCAAGTACGAGTGTCATTCAGAGACTTCAAGCGTCGATGTCGGCCTCAGCCATATCGTCGATCTTGTCCCGGGTCGCCGAAGCCTTGACGTCTGCTGCTGGTGCCAGCAGCTTGTCACGCAGTTGCTTCTCGAGCTTGGCAGCGATTTCTGGATTGTCTGCCAGGAACTTGGCCGAGTTCGCCTTGCCCTGACCAATCTTGGTGCCTTCGTAGGCATACCAGGCGCCGGACTTCTCGACGAAACCGTGCAGCACGCCCAAGTCGATCATCTCGCCGTTGAGGTAGATGCCCTTGCCGTAAAGAATCTGGAACTCGGCCTGACGGAACGGCGAAGCCACCTTGTTCTTCACAACCTTGACGCGGGTTTCGCTGCCGACCACTTCGTCACCTTCTTTCACCGCGCCGGTACGGCGGATGTCGAGACGGACCGAAGCGTAGAACTTCAACGCGTTACCACCGGTGGTGGTTTCCGGGCTACCGAACATCACACCGATCTTCATGCGGATCTGGTTGATGAATATCAACAGC